>NZ_JASPDS010000035.1:0-6140 GCF_030230715.1 Aerococcus sp. UMB1112A
GGGAACGACCGGCTGATAGCCGTTCTTATCCCTTTTGCCTCCAGTCATTCCTTTCTAAACGCCTTTGCTCACACCCTGCCTTAATGAGCGAAAGTTAATGCACTGGCTGGTGAATTATTGTTATAATGAGGATGATGTGAATTTTGATGAGGTTGATTCATTGGCTTAGGAACTTCTAAAGCCTAAGCAGGTGGGAGGCCTTTGCACTGGCAGCCTGCATTTGCCAGATAAAGGAGATATAGAATGGAATTGCTTGATGACTTATTTGCCCTGTCTGGGATTGAATCCCCTCAAACGATTCGCGAGGCTATGCATGACTATGCTCTAAGCGAAGAATTTGACCAGACCTATGCTTACGGTGGCGCTTTGGGGGCAGTCTACCATAAACGTTTCACCCGTTTTGTGCTCTGGGCACCCCTGGCTCAGCAAGTAGATCTACTTGTATTTAAAGACTTGTATAGCGAATTGTACGATTCCTATCCGATGAAACGTCAAAAAAAGGGGACTTATGAAGCGAGTATAGCAGGAGATTGCCATAATCTGGCCTACAGCTACCGCCTTTATTTTCCAGATGGGAGCTGTGTTTATTCCCAAGATCCCTATGCTAAGGCTGCGACAGTGAACAGTGGGCGCTCGGTAGTTGTTAATCCGACTAGCGCTTATCCTGAGGGCTGGGAAGAGGACCAGGGACCAGAGATAGACCCAAGTGAAGTGGTAATATATGAAGCTAATATCCGCGACTTAACCGCTGCACCTTCCTCTGGCGTTCGCTTTCCCGGTAAGTATCTAGGCCTAGCCGAATCTGGAACGAAAACAGCCCAGGGCTTGGCAACAGGGCTCGATTATTTGGCTGATTTAGGGATTAGCCATGTCCAATTGATGCCTTTCTTTGACTTTGCAACGGTTGATGAAGAGCGAGAGAGTGGGCGCAACTATAACTGGGGTTATGATCCTCAGAATTATTTCTTACCGGAGGGCTCTTATGCTAGCGATCCTTTTACCCCAGTGACCCGGCTTATGGAAACTCGGCAAATGATCCAGGCCCTCCACCAGAAGGGGCTAGGGGTAATTATGGATGTGGTTTTTAACCATGTCTATGATGAAGAGAGTCATCCCTTGATGCTTACGGTGCCGGACTACTATCTGCGCTTCCATGAATCGGGCCATCCCGCTAATGGGTCAGGGGTAGGAAGCGAGCTAGCCACAGAGCGGCGGATGATGCGTCGTTATCTCTTGGATGCTATCCGTTATTGGGTAGAAGAGTACCATGTGGATGGTTTCCGTTTCGACTTGATGGGCCTGATTGATGTGGAAACCATGCAAGCTGTTCGCCAATTGGCTGACGAACTGGGCCCGAATATTATTATTCTGGGCGAAGGGTGGAATATGGGCCACTGCCTAGCGGACCAGGATAAAGCCTGCTTGGAGAATGCTAGCCAGCTTGAGGGGATTTCTTTCTTCAATGACCGCTTCCGCGATGCCTTGCGGGGGAATGACTTTGAGGAGGGCCAGGATACCGGCTTCATCTCTAACAAAAAACACATGGAATTTCAAATTGTTGAGAATTTAAAGGGGAGCCAGACCCTCAATGGGGAGGACTACCACATCCATTCCCCCCAGCAGCTCATCCAATACTGTGCGGTCCATGATAACTGGACGCTCTGGGATAAGTTGGCCATCACCCGGTCTCATGAAGTAGTTGGTTTCCGCCGACGCCGTCAACTCTTGGCCAATACGCTGATTGCATTAACAGAAGGTATTCCTTTCTTCCATTCCGGCCAGGAGTTTCTACGCAGTAAACTCAACCTGCGAAATACCTACAATGCACCGGTTGAGATTAATGCGCTGGATTGGGACAAGCGCGATGATGAAATCGAAGCGGTGGCTTACCTTAAGGATTTGCTGGATTACCGCAAGAAGCACGAGGTTTTCCGCTTAACTTCTTTTGCAGCGATTTATGACCACTTAGAAATTTTAAGGGCGGATTCGCAAATCATCATAGCAGTCTACCAGGCTGCTGACCGGCAAATCTTACTTGCCTATAATGCGAGTAAGTACAAGCAACTTGTCTCTTTGCCAGAAGGAACTTGGAAGCTAAGAGCCAGCGAGGGGCATTTCTACACAGACGAAGAAATGCTTGAAACTTATCAAGAAGAAGCAGAACTAGCCTTTCTAGCCGCAACGATATTTGAACAAGTAACAAAATAAAATTAAAAAGGCCTTGAAGTTTGGAAAAGTTAACTTCAAGGCCTTTTTGTTGGTATTTTTAGTTGACGACTATTTTTCAAGTCCTTTAAGGCTGTCGGCTTGAAATTTGTCATCAACGTGGTGGAGATGGTAGCTGCGGACTAACATATTGAGTCGCATGAGACTTTCCTCATAACGAATAATTGCGGAGGTAATCAAGATAATCGCATTCGATCGTTCAAGCTGGGAAGTATCCGTCTCATCTTCTGAAAGTCGAGCAGCTTTGAACATGTTGTCGATTAGGTGTTGGCGGTATTGGGAAGTGGACTGGAAGAAGTTCACTTCAGTGGGAGAAATCCGCCCATCGAACTTAAGAAAGATTTGTTCGTGGGCTGCACACAGGGTTTCAATCCGCTCGCGAATCTCTAAACGTAAGCTATCCGGCAATTCAAAGACCACATTGGTATGTTCATGGAGCAAACGGAGGAGGCGGGTGGAATGGTTGAGGGCTTGGATGAAGCTGCGAAGGATGACCAATTTACGTTTGAATTCGGTAATCCCTTTGCCCCTCCAGACTCTTTCTTCTTTGAGTAGTTCAAAGAGTTCTTGGATGTGGCGGATCTTATGCCTTGCCCATGAGAGGTCAGAATTCAAGGTCGAATACTCACCATTTTTTCTAAGAATAGCTCTCAAGCGGATGCTGATCTCTGTATTTGTTGTATTAATTTCATCGTAGACCACCGCATCATATTTGGGTGGGAGGATGAAGAGGTTGACCAGAAAGGCGATAATAACTCCAAGCAAACTCTCAATCACCCGTTTGCTGGCGGTGAGAATGATTTCCTGGTCCGAATCAAAGGGGGAGAGCATGATAATAACCACTGTCATCGCAGCAATAGAGATGGCATTGGACAATTTCATCGAATTCATCAAGACAATAAAGATAATAACAGTTAAACCAATAATTCCCGCATTGCGGCCAAAGAGCGTGGTCATGATGACGGCACAGAGCCCCCCCATGAAAGCAGCGATAATACGATTTGACATTGATTCCCAAGTTTTGCCAACAGATTGTTGCATGGTTAAAACGACTGTAAAGGCCGGCATAGTTGGATCGATATGGGGTAAAAGACTCGAAATAATAATGGCCACCATAACACCAATGCCAGTCTTAATCGTTCGGGCACCCAATTTCATTTTTGCTTTTTGTCTCCTTTGCAGATAATTTGTTGTAGTTTGCTTCCCTATAAGCTTACCATTGTTTGTTAGATAGTAAAGCCTTATTGCGCCTTTTAGAATAAAATTTAAGGCTAGGGCTAGCGCCTCCCTTTAATAAGAGGTATACTGATATAGAATGGAATTATTATAATGTGAGAGGAGGAGAAAAGATGACGCGCCCTGTGATGGATAATGAAAGTAAATACGCCAAAACCATTACCGCCCTACGCGAACATAAAGTGAGGATCACGCCCCAGCGAGAAGCGATTATTAAATACCTCATTGAGACTAAGGACCATCCGACAGCAGAGGATATCTTCAATGAACTGTCGCCGCATTTTAAGAGCATGAGCCTAGCAACCGTCTATAATAATTTGAATCTCTTGACCCGGATGCACCTCGTCCGTGAATTGAATTATGGGGATGATGCTAGCCATTTCGACTTTGATTTGGATCGCCATTACCATGTGATCTGTGAACACTGCGGCCGGATTGTCGACCTCTATTATCCGATTCTCTATGAGTTGGAGTCCTATGCGGCTGCCTATACAGGCTTTAAGGTGAATAACCATCGTTTAGAAATTTATGGCCTATGCCAAGACTGTCAACTTGAACGCCAAGAAACGGAAGGCCATAGCTAGTCGAATTACCTTAAGAATAAGTCATGATGAAGCGTGATGAAAAAAGAAGCTAGGCTCATTGTCCCAGCTTCTTCTTTACTTTAGGCCTAGTCTCCAGCTAATTCTTTGGCCTTGTCATGGCCAGCTAGAAGGCTTTCAATTATAGTGGAGCGGAGTCCCAAGGCTTCAGCGGTTTGGACTTCAGCGATGGTTGTGCCGGCGGGCGTACAGACCATGTCCTTTAATTGACCGGGGTGGGTTTGGCTTTCTTGAACCATCTTGGCAGCTCCCAGCATGGTCTGACTAGCAAAATCATAGGCATCTTGCCGGGCCATTCCAGTAAGAACAGCAGCATCCGCCATGGCTTCAAGGATCATGTACATGAGAGCTGGCCCTGATCCAGATAATGCCGTTACTGTGTTCAAGAGGTCTTCACCCACAAAACGGGCTTGGCCTAAACTGGAAAAGATAGCTAGAAGGCCATTTCGGTCATCAGTTGTTAGGCGGTCATTGCCGACAATACCTGCCATTCCGGCACCAACCTGGGCAGGCGTGTTCGGCATAACACGGGCAAATTTCTGGTCTGCTCCCAGTATTTGCTTGGCTCGCTCAAGGCTCAGGCTAGTGGCGATGGAGACCAGGAGGGAAGAGGGAGCGAGTTGGGCTTGGACTTCTTGGACAACGCCCTCAATGTAGGCTGGCTTAAGGGCTAAGATCACATAGTCAGCCCCGGCAACCGCCTCTTGGTTGTCGGTGAAGCAAGTGATAGCAGGAAGCTTGGCAAATTTTTTTAGGGTATCGGCATTAGGATCCGCAAGGCGAACTTCCATCGTTTGGAAGGGGGGATTTTCTGAGATGCCCCGAGCGATAGCGCCGCCCATATTCCCTGCTCCGATAATCGAGATGATTGGCATAGATCTGACTCCTTTAATTTTTTTACTATTATAGCACGAATTCCTATTCCTAAAACTCAAATTCCAAGGAGGTCTAACAAATGTTGAGCGCAATCAAAAGCACCCTCAGTCACTGGGCGAAAGTGTATTTAGCCATTCGCCACCGTTTGTCCATTATCACTGGATCTCTTTTGCTCCTTTTAGCTACCATTATTCTTTGCCTGCCCTTTATCAATACTTATCAGGGAAAAGTGGACCAAGACTTGAGCCAAGAATTCGCCCAGCTTGACCCCTATTTTACTGGTCAGACGTCGCCACTTTTATCGGCTAATTCTTTTTCAGCTGGTTATTTTGAAGAAACTGATCAAAGCGGACAAGACCAAGTTGCTGACTTGCATCTCTACTATTTTCCTAGCGCTGAAGACTTAGGCGCAATCGAAGCCTCTGACCAAGCTTACTTTGTTTTTTTACCAGACCAATATTTTTATCGGTTAAAGGATGGCCAAGGGGGACAGGGAGCTTACCCTAGTCATTGGAGAGTTCCACGAAGTATGGATAAATTATTAGATGACCTAGAAATTTACCAAGAGAAAGAACAAGCCCAAAGTCACTTTATGACCTTGCTAGCTTTCCGCCACATTTTCTTTGTCTTTATCGTATTTGCCTATGCCTTTTTAACAGCCACTTATCTCAACCGAAGACGCCGGCTTTATTTCCCCCAATTGATGAATTTTGAAGATTGCTTTACTTTAGTGACCTTAGCAGCACTTCCAGCTTCACTTTTAACTCTACTAGTAGCCCTTTTCACCCAACACCCCAGTCTCTTGGCGGTAAGCTTTATTATCATTACAAGCGGGCTTTTGTTTGGCCAGATCAAATTAATTTCAAAAAAATAGAAAAAAGTCTTTGACAAAAGAAGGAATACTTGGTAAACTAATTTTTGTCGTTTGAGAGAGCGCTAGTCGCTAGAAACGCAAACAAAAAAATAAAAAAACTTGTTGACAAGAAATAGACAAGTTGATATGATAGTTGAGTACTTCTCGAACGGGCCAAATGTTTCAGAAAGAGCAAAAAAACTTTTTTAAAAAAACACTTGACACGAATTTGAGAAATATGATATTATTAATTAGTCGCTTCAATGAGGCGACGAGATAGACCTTTGAAAACTGAACAAAGAAGACGAACCAATTGTGTAGGGCATCAACTTCGAGTTGATGAACCA
>NZ_JASPDS010000036.1:0-6089 GCF_030230715.1 Aerococcus sp. UMB1112A
TTATCTGGATTTAACATATCGTGAACAAGTCTTAATCTTTCTTCGCCATCAAGACTCTCTGCTCTTACTCCCATAGATTTAAAGTTAGATAGAATATCTACTTCAAGCCTATTTAACTTTGCTCTTGCTTGCTCTAGGTTATCTGCTTCTGTGGTAAAGGTTATATACTTCATCTTTTTAAGTCCGTTATTTCCCTTTGCAAGTTGAAGCTTTAACATCTCCCTAAACTCTTTTCTTACATCGTCATAGAAGTCTCCCTTATCAGCAATTTTAATTGCGTCTTGTAGGTCTTTATTTCTCCCTAATTGATTTACATATGAAAGTTCTATGTGGACACTTGGATCAAAAGAATTTAAAAAGTTGGCAAATTGGTTAAAGATTAAATCTCTATCTTCTTCCAATGCCAACTGGTAATTTATATCTTGAAATGAAATTGTCTTTGAATAATTTTTTTCATCTAACTGGCAAATGCCCTCTGGTAACATTCTTATATATGGAATAGTGTCCTCAACTGTAAATCTCTTTTTCTCTTTCTTTAAAAGTACACTTAGAAGACTATTTGTTGGATCTTTCTTTGTTTTTAGCCTTCTTACTTCCTTTCGGTCTTTTTTTAATTGTTTTTCCCTTAGATTTAAGTCGCTGATTTGCTTTTTTCTTTGCTTCAAGGTATGCCTCCTTACTTATTCTCTTAGTTGGTTGATAAAACTTATGAAGATAGAAAAATTTAAAATATTTTTCAAAAGTTAAGGTGTCTTTTTCGTATAAGGTTATAAAAAAGATTGGCAGGGTTACTGTTAGCATTACAATGATTGAAACATCATTAGGTAGATATTTCTTCATAAATAGATAGGTTGGTATGCCAATTAGTCCTGCCACAGAAAAACCTATAAGTTGTCTTTTGGTTAAGTTAAAGGCAACCTTTGTTTTAATCTTGTCCAAATCTTTTGGTATTGGTACATATGCCATTTTAATCTCCCTCTACTTCTTTTTTGGAAAGTTCAAGTATATGGTCATAATTAGATGTTGTTTCCTCTTCTAGGTAGCTAATTCTTTCTTCTAATTCTTCTTGTTTTTCTTCATTTCTATCATTGTATTCTCCTTGATACATAACAAATTCATTGTGACATCTTCCGAGTCTGTTTATTTTTTTCTTTAAGTTTCTAATCTCTTCATTTCTTTTTTTCTCTTTTAAGATTTCATAAGTTCCTCCCAATAAAATTCCAAGTCCCAATAAAGCACAATTTTTCTTTTTTAACATTTATTCCTCCTAGTGCGTATTCATAATACTTTTTGCAACTGTTCCACTCTTAAACATCATAAGTCCAAGTAGTAGAGCATATCCTAATATACTAAACAAGCTTGCGTGAATATCTGTAATCTGTACCGTCCTTATTAAAACGGTGTAGATACCTAAACATACCATCAAAAACAAACCTTGTAGTCCCAAGGCAAAAAGTCCCTTGATATAATTTGTTCCAATCTGACCCCATTCTTTATTTCCCATAGTCGCAAATGGTATGGATGATACTGATGAGTAGACATATATTTCAAACATACGCCCATATACTATTAAGGTAATAGTTAAAGATATACATTGAATTGCAATCCTTACAAGGCTTGTTTCAACTAATATCATTAAAAGCTCACCTATTTCTTTTTCTTTTAATGCATCAACCATTGTAACTATCTGATCTCCTGAAACAGTGGCAGAAGTAGTAATTACCCCTGCCGCTTTGTTTACAAGATTTTGTGCCACATCAAAGACTGCCATTGAAAATTCAAAGGCATGGCTTGCAAGGTAGACTGCTATAAACATCTTTATAATGTATTTGAAAAACTCAAAAGTATCTGTATCGTGCATATTATTCTTTTGCATAACCATATTTATGAGTTCAATACATAAAACTGCTGTTATGATAAGACCTGCTATTGGAACAATAACATTGTCATTAATGTTTTTTATGAAGTTATATACTTCTCCATTCCAACCCATTGGTGTCTTTCCAACATCAGTTGCAATAACTCCTACCTTGTCATTTATATCTAAGAACATGGACTCAAGATTTGCTTTGATACCTCCGAGTAGCATATCCTTAAAAAATTCAGTTAGCTTGTCAAAGATACCAAACATAGACTTTCTCCTAATTTAAAGCATTTGCAAGTAGTGGAATTAATTTAATACCGATTAGTACAATTCCTCCACCAGCCATAAGCTGCTTAATACCTTGAGATTTAGCACCAGATAGTGATAGGTAATCCTTTGATGTTATCTCCGGATTTTCCCCCACTTCACACCGTGCATGCGACTTTCACCGCACACGGCGTTCCATCACAAGAAAGATTTTCACGTTTTAACTAAGACTTACACACTTCGTAACAAATTATTTTTTTTCTAAATTAGTGGCAATCCTGCCATTTTTCTAAGCTTATTACATTTCTCGATCTGCTTGACCGTTAAGCCAAGCTCTTTTATATATTTTTGGATTGTATCTTCTTTTGTTGCATGGATAAGTATATGAACTGCTTCTGTAACAAGAATTAAGTTGCTATAACTGTCTGTACCGCCTTGTTCAAGCGGTATCTTGTGATGGCAATGTATATCGTTTGGTGTAAGTTTTACACCTGTTACCCCACATCTGCCATATTGAGCTGCAAAGAGCGAAATTCTGTTGTCTGCAAACTCTATACTCTTATCAAGTACAGGATGTCTCATCAACCAAACAAGTGTATCTACATCAATTTGCAGATTTTTATGAATAAAAGCTCTGCCCTTTACAGTGTATTTATTTACAACCTTTTTCTTGTGTTTTGCGTCCTTTGTCCTAATATATCCAACTGGAATTAGCGGATGTCCATTAAGGAAGCGAAGCTGTTTACTTTTTCCATATTTTTCTTTGATAAATCCTTTGTTTAGCGTTCCACTGGTTTTAATATCAAGTCTGTTGTTCATCTGCTTTTTAATGTGAAAGGCTATTTTAGCAAAGTCCAAACTTACATTTGTTGCTATTTGGTAGTAATTATGCAAGCCTGAAACAGTGGCATTATACTTGGCTATTGCTTTGTACTGTTCCTTTTCGTTTGCAGGTCTTTTTATATCCGCAACACATTTAGAAATATTTTCTTTTGCATTTTTCAGTGCCTTATCACTTATATGCGACTGTACAACAAACTTTTTGCCTTTTGGTTTAACCTTAAGCTTAAATCCTAAGAACTCCGAATACCTTTGTTTTAGATTTGTTATTTTAGATTTTTCTTCACTCACATTTAGTTTTAATCGGTCTTGCAACCATTTTGTAACTGCCTGATAGGTTCTTTTTGCATCGTAGTAATTACGGCAAAATATCTTAAAATCATCAGCATACCTTACAATGTATATTTCTTTTAGGTTGCTTGTTCTTAAAGCTCTGTAAGTATGGCTTTTTATCTCTGTTCCTTGACTGTTCGTTCTCTGTTTATATGGATAATGCGTAGGCATTGTCAGCCATTGAGATGAAACCCACCAATCTAATTCGTTCAAGACTACATTAGATAGTAGCGGTGATAATATTCCGCCTTGTGGTGTTCCCTTTGTTGGTGTAATTACCTTTTTATCGGGCATAACTATGTCTGCTTTAAGCATTTCCTTAATGATACAAAGTAACTTTTTGTCATGGATTCCTAAATTCCAAAGCTGCCTTATGAGCTTTGCATGATATACGTTATCGAAAAATCCTTGTATATCAATATCGACTACATAGTGTAAGTGCTGTATCTGCATTAGTCTTGCACATTCTGCAATAGCGTGTTCCGTACTCCTGTTAGATCGAAACCCATAGGAACTGTCATGAAACTTGGCTTCACATATCGGCTCTAATATTTGCAAGATACATTGTTGTACAATTCTATCTACAATAGTTGGTATTCCTAAAGGTCTAATTTTCCCATTAGGCTTTCGCATTTCCACTCTCTTTACAGGGCGTGGCTTATACCAATGAAACTGTTTTTGTATGAGAGAAATGTATTCTTCTTCATTTAGCCTTGATAGATGTTTTATTGTTCTGCCATCTACCCCAGCCGTATGACTTCCTTTGTTCCCTTTTATACTACGATAGGCAAGTTTAATATTTTCTCTTGAAGTTATCAACTCCATTAAATTTGAAAATACTTTATTATTACCGCTATCTTCATATAAATCATCAAGGACTTTTTGCAAGTCATAGTATTCCGTATAACGGATTTTGCTTTGTTTCAGTGTTTGTTTCGAAGTGGACACAGTCACCATCTCCTTTCGGATTTGATTTTCTTTGTCATACTCGAAGCTGTGTTTGTCTTAATTTCAGTTCTTGTACTTTCATGTGACTGGTGGCTATCCCTCCACGAACTTATTATTTTCGCTTCATAGGTACTGTGCCACCACTTTCACCGAGATAAAGAATGGTTATATGCTGTTTTTTTCAGTCATTTTCCCATTCAACACTTCATTAGCATTAGACTGCTTCCATGCTCTTGGCTTACCACGTTCCGACAATCTTATCTTTGAATACGTTTAGGTTCTTCCTCTAAGCCTGTGTTTAGTTTTCACCATATCGCCTGTAACGATATATGGATTTTCATAACAACCATTCTTACTCATCCACAAACACCCCATCTTTGATGGGAATTGCCGTTAGGCAAATTCAAACGTTTAGACCCTTACATTCGGAAGTACGTCAGTGCTTTGGTATACACATTATCACCATGCGTATTTGACACCCGACATATAGGTAGCACCGTCCACCTCTGAACAGCTTTCGTGTCTGATGTTAATATCAGTCTTACGGCTACTCTCTGCCGACTTCACCGAGCTTTTGACAATGAAATAGTCTAATATTCATTGCCAATCGGAGTATCAGTGTAGGCATTTCAGGGCGTTACCCCGTCATTCTACCTATCAGATTGCCAGTTCTCCTAAGTTTTGAACTTTCAGTCCTTCGACTTAGTGCATAAGCTTTTCACTTATGAACGTGTCGCACGGTTATCATTACCATAACCTTCCATTAAGTTAATAACTCCCCATGCTCCTAAACCTGCACCAATTGCAGTTACAAGTGTCTTTAAAACTCCAACTCCAGCTGTAAAAAATTCCATATTATTCCTCCTCGTTTTCTTTCTTATTTTCTATTTTGTTTAGTGATTTAACTATAAAGTTCTTGTAGACCTTATCTCCTTTTTTGTTTTCTTTGAAATATCCAAAGACGTGGATCAGATCTCCTTTTTCAAATTCTTTTACAATTTCTACCTTTTCTCCATATACTGAGCAATTTGTATATTCTTTGCCCTTTCCATATTTTTTAACAAGAGCAAAATTTGCTACTTGAACATTTTCTCCATCTTTTTCAAATTCTGAAAATTCAGCTTCCTTAACTAAATTTGCATTAATATTTATCATTTCTCTATCCATTAATTTCTTCTCCTTAATCTATAAATTTCAATTAAAAAAGCGACTGAACTTATATTTCAATCGCTAAATGCCTTATATATTAAATTGTTTTAGTGGGACTTCTTATCCTTACCATTTTAAGCCTCCTAATTTTGAGTATAAAAAAAGACGATAGAGTTTTTAATTTCTATCGCCTATTAATACCTTATTTCTAGTCTTCTAATATCGATACTTCAAGGTCTATTGCTTTAAATGTAACAGTTATTCCTACTTCTTCTTTTACTATTTTTTCAAATAGCTCAGCTATATCATATGGGGACATATCATATATATCTTCATACCATTCATTACTTTCATCGTACATTGTCTCACATATTGCTTCAATATAATTTTTCTTATCCATTGTGAGTTCTATATCACTTTCCAAAATAAACTGCTCACCATTTATATTTAATATAATTAAAGATGATTTTCTATTTTCACACATTTTACTTTCTCCATAAACTTAAATATTTAACCTATTTATTTTATAACTTGATTTTAACTTTACCTTATCTCTATTTGTTAGATACTCTTCCACATCAAATAAATTCTTCTTATCATAATCTTCCAATAACTTGTAATTCTTATGCTTTGTAATATCAAATTTATCAGACAAGAAAGGTCTTACTCCTCTTAGCTGGTATATACA
>NZ_JASPDS010000037.1:0-5761 GCF_030230715.1 Aerococcus sp. UMB1112A
TCTGAAAACAGAAATAGCTCGAAGATAAATCCGTCGATTTACCTTCGAGCTAATCTTAGTATGTTTAGTCGGGTTCGACTTGGCAGACTTGGAGTGATTTCACAAGTAAGGAGCGAGCGAATGCTTCGCTCTTATCCTTACTTGCTCCAATCATCCAAGCCTGAACGCCAAGTCTCACACCCTTTTTTAACAAATACAAAGCTTTTGCCTGTGCTATACTAAGAGTAGTTTATTTCAAGGAGGGATTGTGTTGGAATCCAATCAAAAACAATTGAGCGCTGCTTTCAAACAATCGAGCTCGAAGTTGGCGCTAGCCGCGGAGGGGATCTTGGTAGGGATCCTGGCTGGTTTAGGGGCGGTGGCTTACCGCTATATCCTGACTTATGCTGGGACCTGGCAGCAGGCTCTCTACCAGATGACGAATTTTCCTTGGCTAATTGGTCTTTTTTTATTTTTAGGGATAATGGGGGCCTTAACGGGTATTCTCGTCCAATTGGCGCCCCTGTCCAGTGGGTCTGGGATTCCCCAGGTGTCAGGCGAACTTTTGGGTGAGATGTCTATGCGGCCTCTGCCCACGCTCTTTTCTAAATATCTGGGGGGATTTATGGCCATGCTAGCGGGGATGTCCCTGGGGCGGGAAGGGCCATCTATCCAGATCGGGGCGGCAATCAGCAAGGCCTATACTAAATGGCGCAAGCATGGCGACCTGAGCCAGCGTATCCTTCTAACCTCGGGAGCCAGCGCCGGCTTGTCAGCTGCCTTCAATGCACCGATTGCCTCGACCCTTTTTGTGGTTGAAGAAGTCCATAAGAATATCTCCCCCTTTATTCTTATTCCTGCTCTCTTGGCATCCATCAGTGCCGACCTGGTATCCAAGTGGGTCTTTGGCTTGACCCCATCCTTTGCGATCAAAATGGACCAACTTCTTCCCCAAACTAGTTATTACTTAATTATTATCCTGGGTCTTGTGACAGCCCTAGTGGGGACGACCTTCAATCAGGTTCTTTTAGCGTTCCAGCGTTTTTTACAGAAGCACTTCCCAAATGTTGTGGTTCGGATTGCCCTAGGGTTTCTCTTAACGGGGCTTATTGTGTGGGCTTTCCCCGCCTTGGCGGGTAGCGGGCATGACTTGGTCTACCAGTATTTAGAGATGCCTTGGCCCCTTAAAAGCTTAATCCTAGTCCTCGTCGGAAAACTACTCTTCACCTGTTTCTGTTATGGGACTTCCACACCGGGCGGGATCTTCTTGCCCACCCTCGTGATGGGATGTTTGACTGGGGCAGCCAGCTTCCAAGTTTTCAGCCTATTTATCGATTTAGATCCTGATCTCTTAGCTAATTTTGTCGTTCTAGGCATGGCAGGGGTCCTGACGGCAGTCGTCCGTTCGCCACTAACTTCCATGGTTCTTGTCCTAGAGATGGTGGGGAGTTTGCAGAACTTCCTGCCTGTAGCCATTGTGGCCATCACAGCTTATCTGCTTGCAGAAGCCCTCAAGGTGGCCCCTATCTACGATAGCCTCTATGACCGTATGCGGCCTCTCCCCCAAGACCATAAAGAAAAGGAAGCCGCTATTTTGGAGTTTGATGTGCCCCTGACTTCTTCGCTAGCGGGGAAGAAACTAGCCGACCTGGACCTCCCCCAAGAAATTCTCATCGCTTCTATTGTGCGCGGTCGGGCCAGCCTTGTGCCTAAGGGGGCAACTACCATCCAAGCTAAAGACCGGCTCCTGATTGTGACCTCCAAGGATCATTTAGCAGCTACCAAGAAGCTTTTCCGAGAGGCTGCCAAGACCTAGGCCAAGTATTTTATAGAGACGAAACAATAATGTATCGCAAAAGAAAATAAGCAATGATTCGTCTAAAAGAACGAGCGCTTAGAAAGTGCTTGTTCTTTTTATTTGGCAAACATTTTATGAAAGGGATGCTTAAGCAATGGTTGGGCTTATGTAATTTTTAGGTAAAAGAAATGTAAATCTTTCATGAAAAATCCCCAGATGGAGTAAAAATTTGCTAGTCTATAAGTGTCTAAAATTTTATGTTTTTAGACGATAAAATACGATTAATTGGAGGTATACTTGTAATGTTAGGAACTCAGACTTTGGTGGCCGATTTTTCTGTGACCGAGGACCTTGAAGCTCTTTACAAGCGAGCTAAACGTGTAAAGACGCTGAATCTTCGCGAGCAGGTGGTCTATCTCCACTACCAAGCAGATGCTGACCGCAAGGCTGGTCGTACCTTGGTGGTATGTAGTGACGGGTCAATCTTTAGGACCCAATCAAAGCCGGAAATCCTGATCCAGAATTATAGCGAGCGGATGGCTAAGGAACAGTTCTTCCATCAGAAACTGACAAAGAAACCTTTTCAGCCTGTCGTGAGTGCGGATTTAATCTTTGTTCCTTTGAAATCTGTTAAGCGGGGTAGTCCTTCCTGGCTAGCTCTCCATCAGGTTTACCGTCTGCCTAATTTGAAGGAGAAGAGTCGCCACACCATTGTGGAGGGGATGACCAATATTCACCTAACCCTCGACGTGCGTCCTAGCCGTTTTATTCACCTGGTTAGACAGGCTTATTTAAGCTGGGTCTTTCTCAATATGTCGGTCCTCTTGCATACACCTAAGCAGCCCCCTTATTTCAAAATAGAAGATTTAGAGAATAGTCACCTCTTCCAAAGAATGCTCTACACTGAAGCTTCTGACCAATTTAGTGAGCTCTACCAAACAGCTGAAGACATCCATAGGGAGCGTTACAGTGAACAGCTGGAGCTCTGGCATGAACGGGTCTTAGACTTTATCCATTAGATTAAAGTATGCTATAGTAGGAGAGTATGACAAAAGTCGTTTAGGCCTGAATCAGCTAACGCTTACGATATCTGTAACTCGCTGGGCGTCGAACAGCTATAGCAGCTGTCCGCGAATTATATCCAAGCCTTGAGCAAGGCTTGGACATAGTTCGAAGTTTGGTTTGCAAGAGCAGACTTGAAGTGACTTCACCCAATCGAAACGATCAGCCAAAGCCGCTCTTTTTCGTTTGGGCTCCAGTCATTCAAGTCTAACCGGTCTTGCTCTCACCCTGATAGTCGGGTTCGGTCGCGCAGAAGTGGCTCCTCTTCACAAAGATCCGCCGAAGACTTTCAGTCTTCTTTGTCTCTTTGCTCCAGAGGTCCACTTCTAGCCGCGCTCCCTCTCACCCTATATGAAGTGGGTGTCAGGACTGACTTTTG
Organism: Aerococcus sp. UMB1112A; assembly: GCF_030230715.1. Lineage (NCBI taxonomy): Bacteria > Bacillati > Bacillota > Bacilli > Lactobacillales > Aerococcaceae > Aerococcus > Aerococcus sp. UMB1112A. The sequence goes on from NZ_JASPDS010000037.1 coordinate 3,219, forward strand.
GAACAGATTTTTGAAAGAAGTTTGTTATTAAAAAAGAGGATAGATCTTTTGCCCAGACTCTATAGTGAAAGGAGGCTCAGCTATGGCAAAGAAGAACTACCAAGGCCCAGTGCGGCTCTCAGACTTATCCGGCGATCATGTGAAAAAAAACTCCGCTGATCAGGCTAAGAAAGCAAGTCAACAGAAGGCGAAGCCCCGCCAGGCTCAAGATTTGGTCCAAGCAGCGCAAGCGCTGAAAGCCAAAAAAATAGATCAAAAACCGCAGCCTCCGCGAACAGACAATGACCAGGAAAAGTCTGAAGAAGCAGAGCTGTCCGGTGAAATCACCAAGATTGAAGCGCAAAAGCGGCGCAAACATCGCTTTAATATTTATCTCAACCAAAGCTATGCCTTTCCTGTAAGTGAAGCGACCCTGGTTAAGTTTGCTTTGGCCAAGGGTCAGGTCTTAAGTGCTGAGCAAGTAGCTGAGATCCAAGTAGCTGAAGCCGCTGCCCAGGCCTATCAGACAGCAGTGAATTATCTGAGTCATCAATTGCGTTCGGAGAAGGAGATCCGTCAACGGCTCCAGCGTGATGATTGGCCTGAAGGGGTGATTGACCAAACTATCCAGCGCTTAAAAGAACTGCGACTCGTCGATGACTTGGTTTATGGCCAGTCCTATACCCGGACGGCTATGCGCCTGCAGAAGAAGGGGCCCGGTCAAATTCAGCGCAAATTAAAGGAAAAGGGCCTCAGCGAGTCGACCATCCAACAAGCTCTGGAGGAGTATGATGACCAAACTGCCCAGGACAATATTGAAGAGCTGGCGTCTAAACGTTTGAAGCAACAAATGCGAAAATATGCCCAGCGCGATAGTGAACAGCGCACAATGCGTTATTTGATGCAGAAGGGCTTCGATAGTGATGCAGCCAAGCAAGCGGTCCAAAGAGCGAGTCAAGACCTTGTTGATGACGATCTAGAAGATGATAAATTGGACCAGCAAGGCCAGAAGTACTGGCGCAAGTACCGCCGCCTAGACCCTAAAGAACGCTATTTTAAAGTCAAACAACAGCTTTACCGGAGGGGCTTTGAAGCCGGGGCGATTAAGCAATGGCTAGACCAAGTGATGGAGAAGGAAGAGGGATAATTTGCAGATACAAGACCATAAGCCCGAAGATTGGTTGGGGCGGAGTGCAATTGAAGACTTGGGCCCAGATATCCATGGCGTCCAAGTCTGGGGGCCTAAGACTAATGAGAAGTTTCAGACCGCTTTGCTGGATTGGTATGACCAACATGGCCGCAGCCTTCCTTGGCGCGAATCGAAATCAGCCTATGCCGTCTGGGTCTCTGAAATCATGCTCCAACAGACCCAAGTGGACACGGTTATCCCTTACTATCAGAACTTTATGCAAAAGTTTCCGGATGTTAAGGCTTTGGCTCAAGCTGAAGAAGCGGACCTATTAAAGGCCTGGGAAGGCTTGGGTTATTATTCTCGGGTTCGCAATATGCAGGCGGCTGCCCAAACCATTATGGACGATTACGATGGTGAATTCCCCAGTGACTTAAAGGAAATCCAATCACTTAAGGGGATTGGTCCTTATACAGCAGGGGCCATCGCTTCGATTGCTTTCAATGTCGTGACACCAGCTATCGATGGCAATGCCATGCGGGTCTTCGCCCGGCTTTTTACAGTGAGTGCAGACATTGCCCAGGCTAAGAACCGGAAGATTTTTCAGGCATTGGGCGAGTATCTCGTGGATCCCAAACGTCCAGGTGACTTCAACCAAGCCATTATGGACCTAGGTTCGAGTTATCAAAGGGCCAAGGATCCTAATCCTGAAGCTAGCCCCCTAAGAGACTTCAACCTATCGACTTTAACGGGGACGACCTTGGATTATCCTGTCAAGAGCAAAAAAGCCAAGGCCAAGCATTACTACTATGATGCCTTGGTATTGGAAGATAAAGCTGGGCGGGTCCTTATTTGCCAGCGCCCTGAAACGGGTTTATTGGCTAAGATGTGGACCGTCCCCCTCCTTGAGCGCAAGGAGGCGGCTAAAGGAGACGCGCCACTCGGTCCTCTCTTCGCCGACCAAGTGGCTGAAGACGACCAGGCGATCTACGACAACTTACTTGCCGAAAGCCAAACCCACTACCATGTCAGTCCTATCTTCTACAAGCGCCAGCTCGCCGAAGTCAAACACGTCTTCAGCCACCAAGTCTGGCATATCCGGGTCTACCAAGGCCAGCTAAAGGAAGATGCTGACCAAGTCATCGACCGCCTATCCAAGCAAGGAGCCAGCAACTGGTCCTGGCTCAAACTCAGCGACATGACCCAACACGCCTTCCCCACCGTCCAAATGAAAATCTGGCAAGCCTATGAAAAAAACAGGGTGTGAGCAAGAGCGCTTAGACTTGAATGACTGGAGCCCAAACGAAAAAAGAGCGGCTTTAGCCGATCGTTTCGATTGGATGAAGTCACTTCAAGTTTGCTCTTGCGAACCCGACTAAACATACTAAGATTAGCTCGAAGGTAAATCGACGGATTTATCTTCGAGCTATTTCTG
>NZ_JASPDS010000038.1:0-4898 GCF_030230715.1 Aerococcus sp. UMB1112A
CGCATTTACCGGCGTAGATAGTCAAAATCTACCAGATGTTATGGTAAGTGTTCAATTTATTCTTGCAATTGGCGGTTTTATTCTTAAGTTTAGCTAAGGTTTCCTCTGCATTTTTACTGTTTCTGTCCCTTCCGGCTCAAACTCCTCTTAGCGGTTAAAAATTGACTTGTAAGGGTAGACTTGCTCAAAGCCCATAGCAAAGTCATGGACAAAGAGTATACCAAAGATCACAATAACTAAAATATACAAGATCAAGCGACGTTTGTCATCTCTTTCGAATTTACTGATTGCATTTGGGATAAAGATGAACTGGGCATAAGTAAAGATTCTAACTACCCGGTACGTAGCTGGCAAAATTCCATCCATAGCACATACAATCAAAACCATCCATTGCAAAAGCTTGGCAATTGCCCATTCTTCAGCTGAATTTCCTAGTTTTTGGCGATCATCAAGTTGTAACATGCCAACCAATTGGCTCTTAAAGGAAGACTTGTTATAGGAAAACTGCGTCAAATCCCTATTAAAACGCTGCTGGTATTCTAGATAAAGGTAAATTAGTGAGATAGCAATTTGTACTCCCAAATAAAGTTTACCGATCGTCTTACCCAGATATACTCCTTGATTTAGATACATCTGTACTCGCGGAATGAGTAAGGCTAATAAGGCTAAAATTTGCTTGCCTAAAAGCTTAATAAAAATGTAAAAACCTAAGTTAATCAACAGATAGCTGAGCTGTGACAGAGGTAGTAGATCCAGAACCGCCATAATCAAGAAATAGTAGGCACTTTGGTGCATGGTCCCTGCTAGAATCGTCAATAAAACAAAAGCAATTTTCTTCTTACGAACTAAGAAATATAAAGCTGGTAACAAGATTGCTGAAGCTAAAGCTTGTCTAATATTGTTGATCGAAACAAAGTAGGTATAAGTCAAGTAGAACAGCAAGATCGACATAAAATAATTATCTGATAAAAAAACTGTTACTACATATACCAGTCCTAGGGTTAGAAGCGCACAAAGAGCAATTAACCACTGTGGATCACTGGTTAAACCAGCGACTAGCAGATTCAGTAAATAAAAACCAGGTTCATAATAATGAGTATAACTACCATTTACAATTGATAGAAACTGAGGGACATATGTATGAAAATAGTCAGTTCCCACTCCATAACGAAAACAAGAAATCAGCAAGATGGGTAGGGCAGATAAAGAAACAAGTCCAATTAGCTGCCATTTCTTGGTATCTTTGTACCAAGGCTGCTTAACCAGTAAAAAAGTTCCATGTTGGTTTTCTTCAATTAGTCGTGGCACAAAAGCAGCCACAAGAAGCGACATCGAAATCGCAATCAGATAAGCCATACTATACCCCTTTATTCTTTCCAAAGAAACAGTTTGGTAGTTTATTTTTTCAAAGTGTAAAAGATCTGGTTGGTGATCTGGCGGCGGTAATTAGTAATTTTTTCCTTCATTGGCATTTCGGTATTAACGATCGGTAAGTGCTTAACCTTCAATTCCTTATGCGAGATCCAAATATTTAACAACCGCTCTGACAAGAAACCATATAATCTTTGCTGATATGCATTCAAACTACTTAAATCAACCTGTGGCTCTAGGTTAAAGAGGATTGTAAACAACCACTGACAATATTCATCAAATAAGTCCCCTCTGCAAAACATCATATTAAATAAAACTGCCTTGTTTTGATTAAAGAATTTATCAAAATCAGATAAGTATTCGGGACTGCATTTGGCCACGCTGGCTCGCAACTTACCAAAAATTTCTTCAGTACAACAATGAATCATAATTTCATCATGAGCATTCTGCTTAAAGTTAGCGACATATGAAGTCACCAAATCATGGTCCTGTAAAAAGCCTTTAAGCTCATCATAACTATATATCTGCTCAAAACTAGAAGAGAAATCACTTTTGCCAAAATAACGACGATAATGTACTAATCCCTTATAATCATCTTTTGTATTTTTCCAGATCCAATATAGTCCTGTCAATTCACAATAGTTAGGATTTTTTTCAGAAATATTATCTCCTGTATCATCAGTCAAGTAGTCCAGGTGTTCATGCAAACTACTCCCCACTTGCAAAGGAAGATATTTGTCTAGCTTGGGTAGCTTGACTCTTTTATGGGTAATAATGTAGATCATTTTGACCTCGTTTTTAATGATTACGAATTATATAGCTTCATGAAAGTAGCCACTGTATCTGTAATATCCAATTTTTGACGGGATAATAGGTCATAGTTGTCACGATGCCCTAATTCCAGATCCTTGATCACTTGACTTTGCCAAGCTGACAAGCTTGTTTCATCAATTGGCAAGAAAGAAACATTGTTAGTCATTTTAGCCTCACTAGTGATTTGATCAGAGAAAATTACTGGCAAACCAGCAGCTTGTGCTTCAACCCCGACAATTGGCAAGCCTTCAAAATGAGATGGCAGCAAAAATACATCCATCGCTTGAAAAAGCTCACTAGTATTGGAACTTAAGCCGTAAAAAATTACTTGCTTATCCAGTCCCAAGTCATGCACCTGGTGTTTACATTCATCTTGCAAATCACCTTTTCCTACCAAAAGCAAGCGAGCTTGTGGATCTTGAGCATAGACTTTTGCAAAAACTTGAATCAAGTATTGGTGATTCTTCTGGTAAGCAAAACGACCAATATGGCCTAGTACATGTTTGCGAGATAAACCTAACTCTTTTCGTATCCTTTTTCTAATAATAGGATCATAACGAAAGGCGGCTAAGTCAACCCCATTCATAATCTTAATCACCTGTGACTTAGGTATACTTGGGAACATCCAATTAGAGGCTAAATCGGAAACTGACACATAACAGTCAGCCAATTTGACTAGCTTCCCTCTCAAGCTTTTATGAATAAAGCGCTTAAGCTGACGATGAGAGCCATCCACATCACTGGCATGTGACTGCAAGATTATTTTAACCCCACTATCAGCCTTACGTGCAGCCAAAGCCGTTACGTAGAGTTTATTTGCTACATCCCCATGGATATGAACATAGTCATAATTACCATCTTTTACAACCTTTTGTAATTTCTCATAGTACTTAAGCTGCTTCTTGATTTTATTACCAGGGTAACCAATGTAATAGACCTGAGTCCCTAGCTTGTTTAAATAATCAATATTTTGCTGTGATTCAAATGGCTCTAGGCAGGCTAAGTCAATCTGATAATTGGCCGGCTTATTTTCAATTACTCGTTTAATTAGAGAATACACTCCGCTGTAACCATTGTCATCAACGTTAACTTCTAAGATTCTCTTAGTCATGCTGCTCCTCAATATATTCAATTTCTGGTCTGAAGAAAATGCCCTCAACTGAACCCCCTAAGATTATCCCCAGTTTTTTGAGCTTATGTGGATTATGAGTAAAAATAACTTGCAACATATTGTAGTTGACCTTGGCGAACTGTCTAAGTCGACCCTTCATTCCATTTTCTCTAGCTATCACGCACTCATTACGATAGGCAAACTTATAACGACCGATCCGATCACCCTGTTCCTTAGCGATATTAGACCCATTATTATCCCTAGTCTTATGGATTACTTGACTCTTACCAACTACATAACAAGGATATTTTTTTGAAAGGCGGTTGGAATACTCAACATCATCCCCCCAAATAAAGAAGTCTTTAATTGGCAGGCCAAGTTCCTTAACCGTTGCAGTTTTAACAAAAAATGATACAAAAGTTGAGTAGTACGTTCTTACCAAGCCAGCAGACAGATAACCTAGATCACTAGTCCAGTCCTTGACCAATTTCGGACGGTTCATAACACAAGGCTGGCCATCAGTCCAAAAGACTGTACTAGATAAATAGCCATAGTTTCCCTTAAGCAGCTGATCTGCCTTTAGCAACTCTTTTAAAGCATCCCTTTTGACGATCGCATCATCATCCATAATCCAGACATACTTGTAACCAGCCTCACAAGCTTTGCGCATTCCAAAATTAAACCCACCGGCACCTCCTAAATTCTCGCCGGTATTAATATAAATGATTTGCCCTTGATCAATGTAGTCAGCAATATAGTCCTTAGTCCCATCCGTACTTGCATTATCAACGACTAATACATCTGCCTCAGCTACACTTTGCATCAACAAGGCATCAATTGCTTCTTTTAGTAGTTCTTTTCGATTATAAGTTACAACTATGGCAGCCACAGATTTCAAAATTTGCTAAATCCTTTCGCTAATTAATTATTTTTGCAACTTTTTACTAATTAAGTTCTTGGCTTGATCAATAATTGGAGCCTTTAAAAAATATACTAGCCCAGCATAAATTACTACACCAACAGCCACTTCACAAATCAACCAAAGCCAGCTAGCCTTCAAGTGTGTATTCATCCCAAAGACCGCAACAAACATTACCCCACTGGCCAATAAGTATTTCCATGAACTTTGGAACATTAAGCTTAGATCCAAGTCCTTTCTAACGACATAGAGCTGGTAGCCCGTCACAGCCACTTCCGACAAAACGGTTGCCCACATCGCTCCATTTAATCCCCAGAGACTGATAAAAGGAAAGTTCAAGATAATATTGACTACAGCCCCGATAGTTACGGAAGTCGTAAAGTCCTTGACCCGGTTAACTGGCAGCAAGTACTGCGTTCCAATAACATTGGACCAGCCGATCATCAAAATAACGATTGATTCGATCAGCATGGCCGGGCCAACCGGGGCGTACTTGGAGCTGTAGTAAAGCGGCGCCAAAGTCAGAGACACCCCGGCAATCCCAAACATCATCGGGTAGGCCAGAGCCGATACAAAATCAAAGGATTTGTACAGCATCTTGTGGACCTTTTCCATGTCATGCTGGGCAAAGGCATTGGCCACGTGCGGCAGCATGACTGTCCCCGTCGCCGTGACAAAGGCCAG
>NZ_JASPDS010000039.1:0-4198 GCF_030230715.1 Aerococcus sp. UMB1112A
CCCATCTTTTAGGAGCTGATCTTTTGTCTAGTATAACCTATTCCGAACGAATTAAAATCGAAACCTTTTGTGAACTAGGGCTGTCCAATATCCAAATGGGCGTTCGGCTGAACCGATCACCGTCAACAATTTCTTAGAACGTGTTTAGAATCTTTTCAAGAGTATTCGCAGGAAGGCTAAGCTAATCATCATCTTACTGGTGTTCAGCTTTCGCTCACAATTGCGCCAGAGGCGCCGATATTTTCCTAGCCAGCTAAAACTGCGTTCGATAACCCAGCGTTGCGGGGTCACTTGACCGTGCCTAAGGTCACTCTGTTTAGCAATAATGACTTCAGCGCTAATCATTGCCTGAACTGATTGAGCAAAGTTGTTACCAGTATAACCACCATCGGCCATTACTCGTTGAACCAGGTCAAACTGTGATTTGTTTAACGCCAGTAGCGCATTGGCGCCATCACGCTCAGAAACATTGGCGGTTGTCACATGGACTGCCATCGGCAGCCCATTGATATCTACAGCAAGATGGCGCTTAATCCCACTCACCTTTTTACCACCATCGTAGCCGCTACTTTCAGCAGGATCGGTATTCTTGACACTTTGAGCATCTAGAATGATGAACGATGTATAAACTGAACGCTTCTGAGCCAACCGATGTTGGCTGACAATTTTTTTAAAACCTTATCCAGAGGAGTGATACCAGCAGGAGATGGCGTTTTAGTCCAAAGTAACCAGTAATAATAGACGGTTTCCCATTTAGGAAAATCACTGGGTAAATCGCGCCAAACGCACCCATTTTTCAAGGTATAAAGCAGGGCACAAAAGATATCATATAAATCAACCTTTCTTGGCTTAGTCCGCTCACGTATGCCTTCTAGATCTGTCCGGATTAGTTCAAATTGTTCACGAGAGATGTCGCTACTATAATGGTGTGCAAAGCTTTTCATGGATTAAAAACTCCTGTTTTTGATCTAATTTAACTAAAATCAAATCGAATGTCAAAGTATCCAAACACGTTCTTATGAATTATCTCGATGTCAACCTTATCAGGCTGAATTAGCACAAATAGATGCCGAATATAAGCGATCACGATGTGGTCGGAAAACTAAGCTGAGCGGTGAGTTAAAGCAAAAAATTCTCAACCATTTACGTCTAAGCTGGTCACCAGGAATGATTGCTCACGAATTTAAACTAGCTTTTTTCAAAAGGGGTTAACCAGACAAACTAAAAATTTGCTCATGTTAACAAGTTTCAACTTACGTTTCGTTAGGTGAACTTTACTTCAAGCTGAGTACAATAAGTAATCCGGTTGTTTGTATTTAGAGGATAAAAAATGGGCCGTTTCATTCCAGTTGATAACGCTGAAATGAAACGGCCCATTAGTTTTGAATTTATTAGGGACTGTCTGAAAACTAAAAATTCAGGTATAATCTGAGGAAAAACGAATCGAGGCATTCCGATGACAACACCTAAACGATACGAACTGGAAGATGCTCAGTGGGACCGAATCAAAGGATACTTCCCGCCATACCGGACTGGCCGTCCATCAAGCCTAGACAACCGTACCGCCCTCAACGCTATCCTCTGGCTCATGCGCAGTGGGGCGCCTTGGCGTGATCTACCTGAACGCTATGGCTCTTGGAAAACGGTGTATAGTCGCTTCCGAGCTTGGGTAAGTTCGGGCTTATTCGAACAGGTTTTCCTCGAATTGATTGACGACCCTGATATGGAAAACTTGAGCTTGGATTCAACGATCGTTCGAGCACATCAAAAAGCCACTGGGGCAAAAAAAACGCCGAATGTTTGGTCGAAAATCAAGCTATTGGACTAAGCCGAGGTGGCCGAACAACCAAGATTCACGCACTCGTTGACGGATTAGGGAATCCCTTGGGTTTTCGCCTAACGGGTGGCCAAGTACATGATAGCCAAGTTGCCAGTGAGTTACTGGAAAGCTTCGATATTTCTCAATCAAATATTATTGCGGATAAAGCCTATGGTACCGCGAAACTTCGCCAGTATATTGAAGATAAAGCAGGCGTCTATACCATTCCGCCTAAGGAAAATACCAAAGACAAGTGGGCCTGTGATTACCACGTTTATTGTGAGCGCCATTTGATTGAGAACTTCTTCAATCAGTTGAAGAACTTTCGTAGGATTGCAACGCGTTATGATAAGCTTGCTCACGTTTATCTGGCTACGGTCTACATTGCCTCAATTTGCATCTTACTTAAGTAGTTTTCAGACGGACCCTAGCACCACGCGTATTTAAATGGAGTTTTTATTAATTTGTATTAAGAGAGATCTAAACGTAGTTTAGATTTTCTGAGGTGTATGAGGAAAGGTATCTTTAAAAAAGAGTTTGCTTTTTGAAAGAATGCAATAACTAGAATTATTTACATATTAAGAAATGTGGTAATAGATATTCCTAATAGTATTAGCCCCAAAGCAAATAATACTAAAAAAATTAGTCGTAAGTGTGAGTGTGTTCTTACTTTTGGGATGGCTAAACTTCCTAACGAAATAAAAATTAAAATTATGCTAATAATTGACATAAAGCTTTTCACCGTTTCTTATAATTTTTTGTATAACTTAAAATACATCAACTGATTTAAAATGTAAATATATAAGTGATTCCCCTCTGTGGTGATTATGATGAAAAAATGGTTCAGTATAAAAACTTGTGTAAATGACTGAGAGACTTAGGAAGCTTTCCGCGATAGTTCCATTAACCGCAGGAAGAAGTATTCATCATCTGGATACCCATACCCTTTACGTCTCTCGGTCTTGATCTTATTGTTAATACCCTCAAGTTTGCCAGTTGATATCCCGTATTTGGCAAACGTGTAGATCCCTCTCAAATGGCGGTATAAGAGACGCGCAAACCAAATAAAGTGACTATTTTTAGTTGCCTTACAGATATCTATGATCTCTTCTAGTCTGACGCACATTTCTACTTCGTCATGTGAGTTGTATGCTTGGTCTAGCAGGTCTTTAACGAGATCTATTGTAAATAAGAGCTTGTTTTCTTCCAATAGCTCGTCATACCAGACTTCATTACCACCATGAGCCTTTATTTCTGGTGTATTGAATATTTCACCAGCAGTAGACACTAGCTTGTCTTTGCGGGCGTCCTCGTCCTTCTGGACTAATGTGGATCTTTTAGACATCAAGATGTAACGTGAATTCTTAAGCAACTTAGCAGCTTCTGGAGAGCCTTCCTCAGCCAGCCGTCTTTGTTCATCTTTTCGGATCTCTGAAACCACTTTATCGTTGAAATTCTTGATAATGTGGAAGCGATCATAGACGATGTCTAGCTTGGGGTAGCGCCCTTTAAAAGCTTCTTCGAAGTCTGAATTCATGTCGCAAGCCACCGCCTCAACTTTTGACATCCACTCATCGCCAACATGATCCATAAACTCGAAAACAACGGCTTTCTTCTTGCCATGGGCTAAGTAGAGAATATACCCTGTTTCCCAGTCTATGATTGCGGTGGCGTACTTATGGCCATCGTGGAGCTTAAACTCATCAATGGCTAAGTATTTTGCCTGCCTTTCAGGTTTTATGAGTGTCTTGCCATCAGTTGTAAATTTAGACAGCAGAAGAGACTTGTGAATTGACTTTACAGTCATCTTGTCCAAGCCAGTAAGCCAAGCCACTGCCTTTAGAGTAAGGCCATAGCTTAACAGTTTCTCAGTGTATTCTTTTAAAGGTTTGGTGATGCGATAACCATCAGCTTTAAAAGGGATAGACTGGCTTCTAGTGTTGAATTGGCAATCAATGTTAAGACAACGAAAACGTGCATAGGACACTCTGATATTGGTGTGTATTCCACCAATAGCGACGTGCTTAAGAGTAGATTCTAAAGACCCATTTTTAACTAGCTTTCTTGAGCAATTAGGACAGAAAGTATCACCACACTCATCTAGCTTTCCTACAAAGGTTAATCCATCTTCATTTTGAATTGGCTCGCCAACTTGAATAAAGTCGGAAAGACCTGATTTAAAGAATAAGACACCTTTGTTAGGCATAACATCTTGAGTAGCAACTGACAGTTCTGTATAATTCATAGTAAGAAGGGCTCCTGTGTTTTTGTCGTTATTAACATTGTAAGGGACAACCCTTCTTTTTTTCTACTCTAAGTCAAGTGTTATCAACGATTTTAGGCAATTTTATTTTGAAATAAGAGCTCGATCGGGAAATG
>NZ_JASPDS010000040.1:0-4075 GCF_030230715.1 Aerococcus sp. UMB1112A
CCAGCTACTGTTGTTGTAACCTACCCAGACGGTTCTACGGATGAAGTTCCTGCTAAGGTACAAGTCAAAGACTTAACGGATGCAGAAAAGAACACACCTCAAGCTAAGGATCAAACCGTCAAAGTTGGCGAAACACCTAAGGCCGAAGATTCCATCGCGAACTTGAAAGACCTACCACAAGGTACCAAGGTAGCTTACAAGGAACCAGTCGACACTAAGACACCAGGTGACAAACCAGCGACAGTAGTGGTAACCTACCCAGACGGTTCAAGTGAAGAAGTTCCTGCTAAAGTACAAGTCAAAGACTTAACCGACGCAGAAAAGAACACTCCACAAGCTAAGGATCAAACCGTCAAAGTCGGCGAAACACCTAAGGCCGAAGATTCCATCGCGAACTTGAAAGACCTTCCACAAGGTACCAAGGTAGCTTACAAGGAACCAGTCGACACCAAGACACCAGGTGAAAAACCAGCCACAGTTGTTGTAACTTACCCAGATGGTTCTACGGATGAAGTTCCAGTAAATGTTAAGGTCAATGACTTAACGGATGCAGAAAAGAACACACCTCAAGCTAAGGACCAAACAGTCAAGGTCGGCGAAACACCAAAGGCCGAAGATTCTATCGCGAACTTGAAAGACCTTCCACAAGGTACCAAGGTAGCCTACAAGGAACCAGTCGATACCAAGACACCAGGCGACAAGCCAGCTACTGTTGTTGTAACCTACCCAGACGGTTCTACGGATGAAGTTCCTGCTAAGGTACAAGTCAAAGACTTAACTGACGCAGAAAAGAATAATCCACAAGGTCAAGATATCAACACTAAAGTTGGTCAAACACCAAACGCTAAAGATGGTATCAAGGATGCCGACAAGTTACCTCAAGGCACCAAGTTTGACTTCAAGGAACCAGTCGACACCAAGACACCAGGCGACAAGCCAGCTACTGTTGTTGTGACTTACCCAGACGGCAGCAAGGATGAAGTGCCAGTAAATGTTAAGGTTTCTGAAAACCCAACCCAAGCTGAAACGACTGACCCAACTGTTCCAGCCAAGACTGAAGTCGAAGACAAGACTAACTTAACTCCTGAAGAACAAGGCAAGGTTAAGAAAGCTATCGAAGACGCCAACAAGGACAAGTTCCCTGCTCCTAAGGAAGGTCAAAACCCAACAACTGTTGAAGTAGGCAAGGACGGCACCGCAACCATCACCTACCCAGACGGTTCTAAGGACACCATCCCAGGTACTGACTTAGTGGTTGAACGTCCTAAGACTACCGTTGAAGGCACACCTAAGACGGTTAAGCCAAGCAAGGATCCTCAAGACACTGGCCTTGTTGTGAAGAACCAAGACGACAAGACCCCAACCAAGGTGACTGCCAAGGACGAAGACGGTCAAGATGTTCCTGTAACCGTTGATCCTGCAACTGGTAAGGTTTCTGTAACTCCAGGCACTAAGGTCGATGGCCCAATCACCGTAACGGTTGAAGATAAGGACCTCCCAGGCGGCAAGCAAGATTTCGTTGTCCCAGTCGAAGGTCATGAAGCAGGCCGCGACGACAACGGTACAGATAAGACCCAAGCAGATCTTACTGACCCAGTTGTTCCAGCTGAGAAGACTCCAGTTGCCGACAAGACCAACTTAACTGAAGACGAAAAAGCTCAAGTTAAGAAAGCCATTGAAGACGCCAACAAGGATAAATTCCCAGCACCTAAGGAAGGTCAAAACCCAACCACCGTTGAAGTAGGCAAGGACGGCACAGCTACCATTACCTACCCAGATGGCTCGAAAGACACCATCCCAGGTACCGACTTAGTTCGTGAAAAGACCAACGTCGATGCTAAGAATGTGAAACCTGTCAACCCAACAGACGACAAACAAGGCACCGGCATTAAAGTCAACAATCCTGATAAAGACACCACAGTTACCGCTAAGGATGAAGACGGCAAGGATGTTCCTGTTGTCATCAACCCAGAAACTGGCGAAGTGGAAGTGACTCCAGGTACAAATGTTGACGGCCCAATCGTGGTAACTATTAACGATCCAGACCTCCCAGGTGGCAAACAAGAAGTTACCGTTCCTGTTAAGGGTCATGAAGCAGGCCGCGATGACAATGGTTCAGACAAGACCCAAGCAGACTTAACGGACCCAGTTGTCCCAGCTGAGAAGACTCCAGTTGCCGACAAGACCAACTTAACTGAAGACGAAAAAGCCCAAGTTAAGAAGGCCATTGAAGACGCCAACAAGGATAAATTCCCAGCACCTAAGGACGGTCAAAAACCAACCACCGTTGAAATCGGCAAGGACGGCACTGCAACCATCACCTACCCAGATGGCTCGAAAGACACCATCCCAGGTACTGACTTAGTCCGTGAAAAGACCAACGTTGATGACTCAGCAGTTAAGGAAGTCAACCCAAGTGACGAAAAACAAGGCACAGGCATCAAGGTTAACAATGCGGATAAGGATACGACAGTGACCGCCAAGGATGAAGACGGCAAAGTTGTTCCAGCCGTAATCAACCCTGAAACTGGCGAAGTTGAAGTCACTCCAGGTAAGGATGTTGACGGCCCAATCACCGTGACGATCACCGATCCTGAATTACCAGGCGGCAAGAAAGAAGTGACCGTTCCAGTCAAAGGCCACAAAGCCGGTCACGACGACAATGGGTCTGACCAATCTGCTAAGCCTACGATTGAAGCTATCCATGAAGGTGACGAAATCGTGGAAGGTAACGGGGTACCAGATGCGAAGATTGTGGTGAAAGACAAGGAGGGCAAGGTCATTGGCGAAACCACAGTTGACGGTATCGGCAACTGGTCTGTCAAAGTTCCAGCCAACAAACTTTTCGCTGGGGACAAGGTAACGGTTGAACAAACTGAAGAAGGTAAGAAGCCTGCTGTTGAAACGGCAACGGTTCAAAAGGCAACGGGCGAAACGACACGCAAGGGAGACCCAGCTGTCGCTTACCCAATCGAATCCCACCCAGTTGTTAAGCATGTCGGCGACAGCTTGACCGCAGACGACATCACCAAGGCCATTAAGGTAGTCGGTGTTCCTGAAGGCTCTTACAAGGTAACCATCAATGAAGGACAAACACTTCCATCAACCGATAAAGTGGGCGACGCCATCATCGATGTGACCGTTACCCTACCAGACGGCACCACCGAAGCTGCCCAAGTATGGGTGATCGTGAAAGCTCAAGGCGGCGCACTCCTGAGGTCAAGAAGCCAACTACCGTGGACGACTCCCAAGTCAAGGAAGTTAACCCAACTAACGACCAACAAGGTACTGGCATCAAGGTCAACAATCCTGATAAGGACACCACAGTCACCGCTAAGGACGAAGACGGCAAGGACATCCCTGTTGTCATCAACCCAACAACCGGTGAAGTAGAAGTGACCCCAGGCACCGACGTTGACGGCCCAATCACTGTGACCATCTCCGACCCTGAATTACCAGGCGGTAAGAAAGTAGTCGTGGTTCCAGTCAAAGGCCATGCCGCTGGACGTGACGACAACGGTTCTGACGCTACTCCAGAACCTGCTGTTCCAGCGAAACCAGAAACACCAGCAGCTCCAGCTCAACCAGCTGCCAAACCAGCCGCTCCTCAAAAAGCAGCCCCAGGCACTGTTAAAGTTGACAAGAAACAAGCAAGCGCTCTTCCAAAAGCTAGCCAAGCAGGCCAAGGCCATGCCAAAGCAGCCCAAACGAAGACCAAACTCCCACAAACCGGAGCCCTAGTCGGCCTAACGAGCGGCCTCGCCCTCGCTTTAGTCGGCGCTGGTAGCTTGCTGGCACTCGGCAAAGGCAAGAAGAAAGACTAAAATTTTTCTTGATTGCTAAAGCTGAATAAGAAGAAGCCCTCGCACGAGCATGTGCGGGGGCTTTTTGTATGGGCGGGTATAATATGGAAGGAAGTGGAATTTTGAGCGCTGACCTAGGTCTGGGAGGGGTGGTTTAGCGCCAAATGAGAAGGGATATGTCGGTATCTCGGAGAGTTAGCGCCAAATGAGAAGGGATATGTCGGTATCTCGGAGAGTTAGCGCCAAATGAGAAGGGATATGTCGGTATCTCG
>NZ_JASPDS010000041.1:0-3532 GCF_030230715.1 Aerococcus sp. UMB1112A
CCATTAGTATCATTATCTTCTCGTGTTTTCATAAATTGAATATGGGCAGTAGATGGATGACATTTGAAGGAAGATACCAAGATTTTTTCATCAGTTTTTTCACTCTTAGTTATATAGTCTATTGCCAAATTTAGAGTTGATTTTATAGGATGTATTTTTGTAATTGCCATACTAATCACCAGAACTTTCTTTTGATTTATTAAGAAGTAGGGAATGGATCTGCCATATTTCTCTTGATAATTTTTCTATCTGCTTATTCATTGATTCAATTTCATTTTTGTAAATAACACCAGTTGTATTAGTTGCTTTTGCAATCTGGTTTATATTATTCGTAGCATTTGAAAGCAGCCATTGTATATTTCTAAATGGTTCTAAGTCTACAACATATATCTCTTTTTCTAATACACATTTCCTAAGAAAGTGGGACATAGTTTTGCAATTTGCGAGTTTCATTTTCTTTTCAAAGATTTCTTTTTCTTCATCTGTTAAATATATTTTCAGTTGATTATTTCTTTTTCTATTATCCATAGTATATCTCCTTATCATAAAATATTGGGGTCTTAGGGTTCTCCCTAACAAGGTAAAATTGATAAAAAAAGAAGCAGTCCATAAAGGTTCTGCTTCATCAATTTTTCGTAAGTGGGTACTCACTTACTGTGCTTGCTATTAAAGTTATAAGCGCTAAGCGTTTATTCAGTTTTATTAATTATACCGCATTTAAAGAAATTAATTAAGAAGTATAAAGGGCGTTCAAGCAAATATCTTAAATAAGATTACTAAATTTTAAAATTCTTCATGTATTGAAATTAATTATCAAATGAGCTATAATAAAACTGACGATAGCGTCGGAATTATTTATTGACAGGAGATAAAGTTTTGAATGATAGAAAATTGAAAGTTGGAGAAAAAAGGAAGTTAGAAATTCTTGAAGCGGCAATGAAATGTTTCTTAGAAAAGGGTTTCCAAAATACAACTATGGAAGATGTTATAGAAAAAGTAAGTTTAAGTAAAGGTGGTGTTTACTATCATTATGGCTCAACCTATGAAATGATTTATGATTTTATGAAATCAGGTATCAAATATAGAGGAGAAAAAAACAAAACTATCGACACATCTAAGTTAACGAGTTTAGACGCAATTACTGAGATGATGATGGAAAGAATTTATGATGAAAATGAATTTAAAAGCATATATGCAATTTTTTTGAAACTACAAAATGAAGATAAAAGATTGTGTGAAATGTTTGAAAATTTAAAAGAAACAAACACAGAAATTTTATCGTCTGCATTTCCTCCAAACGATAAGCTCTCATCTATTTTTGAAGATGAGTTTTTAGTGACCTTTGTAAATACTTTGATTTTAGGATATGAAAGTTTAAATCAAAAAGAAATTTTTATTGAAAATAAAGAAACAATCAAAAAGATGTTAGAAGAATATTTGAAAAATAAATTTCCTGAATTATTAGGCTGATCTTAAATTATGGTATAAAGATGAATACAAAAAAGACATTTTTAAAAAAAATTTATGAGCTAATAATTACATTATTAATTGTTAGTGTTTTATCATTTGTTTTAATGAAATTATCTCCCGTCGATCCAGCCACTGCATATGCTAAAAGACATATCGGAAGTCCATCACCTGAGCAAATTGAAGAAGTAAGAATAAGATTTGGTTTTGACAAACCTGTATATAAGCAATATTTTAACTGGATTAAAAATCTTTTTTCTCTAGACTTAGGACAGTCTTTAAGCAATGGCAAACCAGTCTGGGATAATATAATGTTGGCGTTGCCAAAAACTTTATCTGTTGTTTTCTTTTCCGCAATATTGCAGGTAATTTTGGTTTTATCTTTGGGATGTATTACTTTCTTATGGAAGAGCAAGATAATCAATAAGCTTATAAATCTTTTATGCCTTATTGGTGTTTCAATTCCTAGCTTTTATATTGCTATTATCTTACTTGATATATTTGCAGTAAAGTGGGATTTGCTATCAGTAGCAGGTAATATTGGCATTACAAACTATCTACTTCCTGCAATAACTTTAGGGATATTTGGGGCTTCTTTTTATTATCCACTATTTAAAGATGCTTTAGACAAAGAGAATGGTGAATATTATATTATGTTTTTTAGAGCAAATGGTCTAAAGGAATTTACTTTGTTCGTGAAACATATATTGCCAAACTCAATAGTAAAGTTAATTCCAAATTTCTTTCAGAGTATTGGACTTATGATTGCAAATGTGGCAATAGTTGAGGGAGTTTTTTCTATTCCAGGATTTGGATATTTGATTGTAAATTCTGTAATAAATCGTGATGCAACTATGATTCATGGGTTGGTTTTCTTTCTAGCATTATTTATTGCACTTGCTAATATAATATCAGATTTGATAAACGATCTTTTGATAAAGGAAAGGGGAGATTAATGAAAATAAATAAAAGGACATTATTTCCTTTCCTAGTGATTTTATTTATATTTTTTGGAAGTTTTTTTGCCCCTAATGATCCCTTAGAAGTTAATCTTCCCCTTCGATTTGCAAATCCAAGTTCTAAGTATCTTTTGGGAAATGATAGCATGGGTAGGTGCGTTTTATCGAGAATACTGTACGGGGGGAAAACTACATTATTTATGGTTATGACGGCATCAATTATTGTTTTTACTTTAGGTTTGCTTTTAGGAACACTAACGTCAAAAGTTACCATGAAAAAGAATGTAATAGTAGATTCGATTATTAATGCTGTAACGGCTATACCACCAATTGCTTATTTAATCATATTTATAGCATCTTGGGGAAATGGAATAAAAACTACATTAATCGCTTTGGTTGTTTCATATATATTGAGATTTTTAAGACTTGTTAGAACTCAAATAAATATTGAATATGATAAAGCTTATTGCACTTGTATGATTTCACTTGGTGCTTCAAAGACTAGGTTGGTTCTAGTTCATATACTACCAAATATATTATTAGATTTAGTTCATTATATTTGTTTGTCCTGTGCGGATATGATTTTAGCAATTACTGGTTTTTCATTTATAGGAATTGGACTTGGAGAAAATGTTGTAGAGTGGGGTTCTATGATTTTAGAAGCGAGAGATTCTATATTTATTAAGCCAGAACTCATAATTTACCCGATTTTTGCAGTTTTTATTACTACAATGTCTTTTAATATTATTGCAAAAGAAGCGAATAGAAGGTGAAGATATGATTTTGGTTAATCAATTACAAGTTACAGATAAAAAAGGAAACAATCTTTTAAATAATATTTCTCTTAGAATCCCTATGGGAAAAATTATTGGTCTCACTGGACCCAGTGGTGCTGGGAAGACTACATTAGTAAACACAATACTTGGGATTTTATCAGAGGATTTAAAAGTAAGTTCTGGAACTATTACTATAGATGATTTCGATATATTGGGAAAAGACAATATCAATAGCAACAATAGAAACATCGCTTTTATTCCTCAACTTCCCATGATTTCTTTTGACAAAAGAAAAAAGATAAAAAGTCAAATGGTTGAAATATATATTGC
>NZ_JASPDS010000042.1:0-3071 GCF_030230715.1 Aerococcus sp. UMB1112A
ATGATTGGAGCAAGTCAGAATAAGAGCGAAGCATTCGCTCGTTTCTGACTTGTGAAATCACTCCAAGCCTGCCAAGTTGAACCCGACTAGAACAGGGTGTGAGCAAGAGCGCTTAGACTTGAATGACTGGAGCCCAAACGAAAAAGAGCGGCTTTAGCCGATCGTTTCGATTGGGTGAAGTCACTTCAAGTTTGCTCCTGCGAACCCGACTAGAACAGGGTGTGAGACTTGGCGTCTAGGCTTGGATGATTGGAGCAAGTCAGAATAAGAGTGAAGCATTCGCTCGTTTCTGACTTGTGAAATCACTCCAAGCCTGCCAAGTTGAACCCGACTAGAACAGGGTGTGAAGGCTAGCGTGAGAAATAGACCTCTGGAGCCAAAAGCAGAGAAGTCTGGAAGACTTCGGCGGATTTTGGTGAAGAGGAGCTATTTCTGCTAGCCTGAACCCGACTATAGGGTGTGAGCAAAGGCGTTTAGAAAGGAATGACTGGAGGCAAAAGGGATAAGAACGGCTATCAGCCGGTCGTTCCCTTTTGTGAAGAGGAGCCCTTTCTGCATCCTCGAACCTAACTAAGGGTGCGAGGGCGCGCGGTTAGAAGTGGACCTCAGTGTATAAGCAAAGCAAAAAGGCTGAGTTTCAAAACTCAGCCTTTTTTATGAACTTTCGAATACTTCACAATCAAATCGAAAGGGCGACAGCTAGTGCTGGCGGCGCTTTTTCTTATGCTGTTGTTGGCGCTGGCTTAGCTGGCAATAACGTTCATACCACAAATCCACATAGGCCTTAGAGAAGGGACCTTTGCCTTCTTCAATCCAGCGGTTCAATTCATAGAGATGGCAAGTGACGATATAGTCAATATCGTAAGGGTAGGCCATCTTTCGACCATGGTCGAGGTATTCATCTACATCGAGTAACTTTTTATCGCCATTCGGAAAGACTTTGATATCTAAATCATAGTCAATGTATTTAAGGCCGTCCTTGTCCATAATATAAGGGGAAGCCAGGTTACAATAATACGATGTGCCTTTTTGGCGGATCATCGTGACAATATTGAACCAGTACTTCTTATGAAAATAGAGAAGGGCGGGCTCGCGTGTTACCCAGCGCCGACCATCGGATTCACTGACAAGGGTATGGTCATTACAAGCAATGATACTCTGATCAGAGGTCTTGAGCACCATACAATCATGCCAAGTGCGATGCAAACTGCCGTCATGTTTATAGCTTTTGACTGCGATGTATTCTCCTTCTTGAGGATTACGCATCAAAAAACCTGCTTTCTGCATCAGTATTCAATCTTATTCTTAAATAGTATAACATAGCTTGGCTAAAAATAGAATTTTTAATTAGAAATTATTAAAGAGAGTCTGCTGTTCGATTAGCTAAATTTTTATGCTACAATAAACGGAAAGAATATAAACGAGGAGTTAGATTTATGAGGGAATTCAACAAGAAAAGCCTGCTAGCCATGCTAGCGACAGTGGTTGTCGGTTTCATCATTATTGGCGGGTCTTATGTGATCGGCCAGCGGCGAGAAGAGGCGCGTTTAGCCGAGGAAACAGCACTCTTCCAGGAACATAATCAAGGAGACCAAAAGACAGACCAGACAGCTAGCCAGTCAGGCTCGTTAGACCAGGCGGCAGCCGATTTTGAACAGAACCGTGAGAACACAACAGCAGCTAAATATTTGGCCTATGTCAACCGGGAAGCGGACCAAGTCGGCGTCTTAGCTGTGGATTCGCTCAACCAAACCGCCGATTGGTTGGAAACGGCAGTTGCTGGTCTCAAGGATAAAGGTTTTGACCAGCTTGCCGTTAATAAGTTAAACTACAGCGGCATGTCAACTGCAGATCTCTTAGCCAGTGACTATGCCCAACAAGTAGCCGATAGCCAGGGTCAACTTATCTTAGTTCCCCTAAACCTGGCGGCCGAGGCCCAGGCTGGGATCGATGAAGCGGGAAGTAAAGCGAATATTGAACGCATTTATCGCCAGCTACGTTTGGCCAAACCTGAAGCCCTACCGATTTTTGTTATTAGTCCTAGCTTGAACAATGACGAAGATAGTGATGCCTATAAGGATAAGATCGCTAAGATACTCGATGATTTGAACTATAACTATTACGATATGTGGGCTGATTTCAAGGATCAATTAGCAGCTGATGACTTAAACTTGGAAGACCTTTATTCTGAAGGTGGGCAATTGACTAACCAGGGGGCAGACTTATGGAGCCAACTGCTGACTACGGAATTAAGTGAAACGACAATCGATGCCCAGCACGGCTTCAAGGGCAAAAATGATGATCTCGACCAACTAAAAGAGGCTGAAGCCAAAGTTAGAGACGAGGAAGCCCGCGCCCAAGCGGAAGCGGAGGCCCAGGCACAAGCCCAAGCGGCTGCCCAATCAGAAGCAGCGGCTGAGTCTTCAAGACGGGCAGAGTCAGAAGCCCAAGCAGCTAGCCAATCGCGTGCCCAAGCTAGCCAGGCTGCTCCAGCCCAAGGCCAGCAAGGCAATTGGAACGCTAATGGCAACCAAAATTACCAAAACAATCAAAATAACCAGCAGAACAATTGGAATGCGAATGGCAACCAAGGTAGCTATAACCCGGCTAACCAGTGGCAAGGGTCCGGTGGTAATCAGCAATACGGGAACGGCAATGCTAATGGTAACCAAGGAAATGCTAATTGGGGAGCACAGAGCCAATAATAAGATTCAGTAGACAATGTAGAGGATTAAAGTCAAAAGGCCTTTCCTTAGGGGGAGGCTTTTTTAGTTGGGTTCGGTCGCGCAGAAGTGGCTCCTCTTCACAAAGCGCCGTCGAAGACTTTCAGTCTCCTCTGTTGCTTTGCTCCAGAGGTCCCTTTCTCCCGCATCCTCTCACACCCTGCTTAGTCGGGTTCGACTTGGCAGCTTTCGTGTCACTTCACAAGTCTCCGCCGCAGTCTTGCAGACTGCTCTGGTGACTTGTTCCAGTGAACAAAAGCTGAGCGCCAAGTCTCACACCCTTGTTTCCTACGATTAGTCAAGTATAAATTGGTATAAAGTTGCTAAAGTATACGAGGCAATATTTAG
>NZ_JASPDS010000009.1:0-83211 GCF_030230715.1 Aerococcus sp. UMB1112A
AAGGGATAAGAGCGGCTTTAGCCGATCGTTCCCATTTGCTGAAGTCACTTCCTTTCTGCCTCTGCGAACCCGACTAGGCAGGGTGTGAGAGGATGCGGGAGCTCTAAAGTAAAAAAGCCCCCTCTTGTAAAGGAGACTTTCTGCTGTTGATTAATCGGTATAAATATCTTGTCCCTTATTGAGGAAGCCGTAGCCGACCCCCATTACGACACCCCCACCGACAAAGTTACCAATCCAGGCAACTAGCCATTGCAGGAGCACATGGCTCAGGGTAAAGCCTTCAATTGCAGAAGGCAGGGTGAAGGCTGCCAGGGAATAGGTGACGAAGTTAGCAATCACGTGTTCAAAGCCGTAGAAGGCAAAGATAAAGATAATCCCTAAAATATAAGGAATCTTGGCGCTGTTATCTTTCATGAACATGATGCCGATAACGGTAATATTAACTAACATATTGGCTACAATCCCATCCAGGAAGACGAGGCCATAAGACTTATCAATCTTACCTTGGACGGCCGAAATTAAATAATGGCTGGCATCGATATCATTAAAACCTAAAGTCTGACTCAGTACCCAAGCAATGGCCGCACATCCGATTAAATTAAATAAGGTACATAGGGCTAAGACCTTAGCAGCATCCGCTGGCTTCACCACTTTGCGGTACAAGCCATTGGCGAAGTACATCATATTAGAAGTCGTTAACTCCCCGTTCAGGAAGATAATCATCACCAAACACCATGGGAAAAGCAAGGCATAGGAAAGCGCCCCAAGTCAGGATGGACCGCGCTAATCTGTTCCGCCGTCATAAAGGCGACTCCACAACCAATTCCCAAATAAATACCAGCAAAAATAGCCCGGAGACCATATTGCCAAACTGATGTATTTGCCAGGGCGACTTTCTTATTAATCGCCGCGGTAATCTTATCGTTCATTAAATCTAACTCCTCCATTATGATTTTTCTCTTTTTTTGAAGCAAAGTAAAGACCAGCATGACGCTGGCAAGCAGGGTTGAAAGCCGCCCGACAATGGGAACAGCGGCCTAAAGCCTCATAAGTGGCCTGGTCGAAAGTCGCCCGGCAAGCACCACAGAGCAAACTATCAGCCTGGTCACTTCGAATAGGCGTGAAGGCATGGTTAGCCAAGGCGTCGTGGCAGCGGTAGCAGGCATAGTAGGCCCTACAAGTTGAGCAATATAAGGCCAGAATATCCTCTGGCAAATGGTAGTGCTGGCAGCGCCCCTGACCATCCAGGCCAAGGCCCCGGATCTGGCTTCTTTCTTCCATTCCCTAGCCCTCTTCTATTATGACACAAAAAAAGCGCTAAGCAAGTTAATCCCACTTAGCGCTCCCATTAATCACTATTGATTATAATGATGATGGATCAACTTTGATACCAGGACCCATAGTAGATGTTACAGCAAGGTTCTTCACATAAGTCCCTTTAGCTGCAGCAGGTTTTTCGCGTAGGATAGTTTCATGGATAGCACGGAAGTTTTCAATTAAGTCTTCAGTGTTGAATGAAACTTTACCAATTAAAGCGTGAACGTTACCTGCACTATCTGCACGGTATTCGATTTGACCTGATTTGATGTCGCTAACAGCTTTGGCAACATCTTGTGTTACGGTACCTGTTTTAGGGTTAGGCATTAAACCTTTAGGCCCTAAGACACGACCCAAGCGGCCGATCTTACCCATCATGTCTGGTGTTGCAACAACAACGTCGAAGTCTAACCAGCCATCGTTGATTTTTTCGATGTATTCATCGTCACCAACATAGTCTGCACCGGCTTCTTCCGCGATACGGGCATTTTCACCTTGGGCAAAGACTAAAACGGTTTGTGTTTGACCAGTACCCTTAGGCAATACCATTGCCCCACGGATTTGTTGGTCGTTCTTCTTAGTGTCGATACCTAAACGGTAAGCCACTTCGATTGAACCGTCAAATTTGGTGTAGTCAACTTCTTTTAATAATTCAATTGCTTCTTCAGCAGTGTATTTTTTGTTCTTGTCAACTTTTTCATAAGCTGCGATTTGATTTTTTGATTTTTTAGCCATTATCTTTCCTCCTATGTGGTTTTAACGGATATTCCTCCCACGCACAACACCTAGATGTTGTGGCGTTTGATTATTGATTCTGTTCGTCCAGCGGGTCGACTAGTCTTCGACAGTGATCCCCATTGAACGTGCAGTACCCTCAACCATACGCATAGCAGCTTCAACATCAGCAGCATTTAAGTCTGGTGTCTTGGTTTCTGCAATTTCACGTACTTGATCGCGAGTGACACTTGCTACTTTATTCTTGTTAGGTTCACCAGAACCTTTTTCCACGCCAGCGGCTTTCTTAAGTAAGACAGCTGCAGGTGGGGTCTTAGTAATAAAGTCAAATGAGCGATCTTCGTAAACAGTGATCACAACAGGGATAACATAGCCTGCTTGATCGGCAGTACGTGCATTGAACTCTTTACAGAAGCCCATGATATTAATACCAGCTTGCCCTAAAGCAGGACCTACTGGAGGAGCTGGACTTGCTTGACCAGCTTCAATTTGTAATTTAACAACAGTTTCTACATTCTTAGCCACGAAACATTCCTCCTTGTTCTGTTCGCGAGTGGTTTAATGGAGTTGTAGTTAGATTTCTCCTCCCACTTATTGTGTTTGCACACAATACCATATTAAACCATAGTTCGATTCAAAAAGCAAGGGCAAATTTAATTTTATTGTTCAACGAGTCCTGCTCCCTCTTCTTTAGCTAGCTGCTCGCCTTGGTCGGCCGGCCCCGCTTGAACAGCTCCAGCCCCTTCATCACTTGCTAGAGCCAGTGCAGCTTGGCCCTGCTCAGCTGAGGGCGCTGGAGCTGGTTTAGCTTCCTGACCTGCTTTTGCTTTTTGAGCACCCGCGTCTTGGTCGCCCGCTCTCTGGTCAGCCTCTGGGGCTTGCTTATTTGTGGGATCCTTTTGACTTGTAGCTTGACTGGCCTGGCGCTGGCTGAGGACAGCTTCCACCGCCGCCACTTGGTCAGCCGTTAATTCCGAAGCCTTCTTAGGACGGCCGGATGCTGGATTGTATGGGGTCATATAGACATTTTGTCCCTGGATAGAGAAGATATAGCCCTTACCGAAGCGCGATTGGACATCTTCTGCCTGGAATTGGTAGCCAGCCAGTGGGTCTGCTTCATGCCCCTCATCACTAGTCGACGCTTCAGTTTCCTGACCTTTTTCTTCAGCTGTTTCTTTTACTTTAAGTCCTTGTTCTTTCATCCAAGCTTCTACCTGGCGAAGTTCGTCTTGTTCCAATTCCCCGAATTCAAAGACATGGAAGTGGTCGCCGTGCTTAGCGATTACACTATCCTTGGTCACTTCTGTAATGGAGGCTGGTGAGAAGGTATAGCCATCATCTGTGGTGTAGGGTTTACCGTCGAGTCCCTTGCCAAAAGCTTGGTAGTCTTGGCCATTGAAACGGACGGTCTTTTCCTGGTCTGCTTTCGCTGCGGCTTGTTGACCTTCCACATCCGCACCCCAGCCATCTTTTTCAGCCGGACGGTATTCGGGATGGGCGATCAGGAAGCGAACCGTCTTAATGGCTAGGTCGACCTTGTCTTGGTCATTGTCAAACCAGACATTCAAGAAGGACCGGTCGGCATAATGGTAGTGGTCGTGGTGAGGAATACGGAAACGGCCGGGCTCAATTTCCTTATCGGCATACTGGAGGTTACCCTTGAATTCGCTGAGCGGCAGGCACCAGTCAGGTAATTTCTTGCCCCGCACTTGAGCTTGGTCCTGCTTACCTGGCACCTTGTTTCCTGTATCTTCCTCGCTTTCTTTTTTGGCTGGGTCATCCTTGGCTGGCTTATCTTGATCGCCTGCTTGGCCGTTCTGCTTGTCTGGCTTCTCGCTCGCCTTCTTAGTCGGCTCCTGCTTTGCCTTGTCGTCTTGACCGGATCGACCTGATTCGAGGTAGCGGTCAGCCGCTAGCTGTTCGAGTTCAGAGAGCTGGTCAGCTGGAATAATATGGTAGTGGTCACCATGGGGCATCACGTAACCAAAAGCATTCTTTTTAGTCACTTTAGCCGGATCAAAGACCAGACCGTCTGCTTCCACATGGCGCTGGCTCTGAGGCAGGGCATATAATCGATCCAGAAGTTGGTCAAGCTTCAGATCCCCCAATTTTTGAGCAGGCGCTTGAACTTTAGGCTCTTCTTTTTTCTGGCTCGGCTTGCTTTGAGCTTTCTTAGCTGGGGCCTGGGGCTTCCTTTGGGGGCGGGGCGTCGCGCTCTGCTGAGGACGTTTAGCTGGACTGGCTGGCTTCGACTGGCCTTGGCTCTCCCAATAGCGCTTAGCCGCAGCTAATTCTTTAGCGGATAAGTCGGCCTTGGGAATGGCGTGGAAGTGATCGCCGTGAGGAACGACATAGACATCGCCCTCGTCGGCAATAATATCGCTCACCTTAAAGACATAGCCGTCATCAGTGGTGTAGGCTTGGTCAGCTGGCTTCGAACTTGGTGTTACTTTCTTAGTCACTAGGCGTTGCCCAGGCGCCTTGTCTTTCTTAGCCTTCTTTGCTCCTGCTTGGTAGGTGAAGTCAGGCTGGTTGAGATAGGCGTCTGCTGCCCGGCGCTCCAAGTCAGAG
The DNA here is from genome assembly GCF_030230715.1 of Aerococcus sp. UMB1112A. Lineage (NCBI taxonomy): Bacteria > Bacillati > Bacillota > Bacilli > Lactobacillales > Aerococcaceae > Aerococcus > Aerococcus sp. UMB1112A. The sequence goes on from NZ_JASPDS010000009.1 coordinate 4,624, forward strand.
AGCTGGTTGGCCGGAATAATATGGTAGTGGTCACCGTGGGGCATGACATAACCAAAAGCATTCTTCTTGGTCACCTTGGCGGGATCAAAGACCAAACCGTCTGCTTCCACATGACGCTGGCTCTGAGGCTGGGCATAAAGCTGGTCGAGCATGCTTTGTAAGTCCCCTTGATGGCCAGACTGACCTGAAGCCGCTGGTCTCTGCTGGGTCTGTTTAATTTCTTGGACTTGGACTGGACCAGCCCCATTAAAGCCTGGAGCGTGGGAAGTGGTCGCCCCACGACCGCCTGCTGATCCAGCTGACCAATAGGCGGCTGCAGCTGCCCGCTCAGCCGGCGAAAGGTCGGACTTGGGCACATAGTGGAAGTGGTCGCCATGAGCACAGATATAAGCATCACCCGTGTCGCTCACAATCGATCCCACAGTAAAGACATAACCATCATCAGTCGTATAGCGTCCTTGGGCCTTGGCCTGAGCCACCGCTTGCTTGACGGACTGGCTCATCGGCTCTGCTCCATCCTTTTCTTTAACATTATGGAGCTTCTTCTGTTCAGCAATCTCTTCCTTGGTCCGAACATTGACGGCCTTCTTAGGATCCTTGAGGTAGAGGTAATACTTGCCATCTACCTTGATAATGTAGCCATCCTTGACCTCATTAACAATATCTTTTTTATCCAATCGATAGTTCGGATCTTTCATGACTAAGTCTTCGCTGATGATGGCATCGAAGGGGACCTTGCCATTGTAGTAATGGTAGTGGTCACCGTGGGAGGTCACATAGCCATCATCAGTAATTTTGACAACAATTTGTTCAGCATCGATCCCTTCTTCTGCCGACACCTGGTCCGGGGTCTTCGCCTTATGGTCTCCTGTCTTGGCAGCGTGACCATCGACATAGGCAATGTTGGAATCCTTAGCTTCGGTCTGGTTACCCTGGCTATAGCCCCAATAATAGGCGCCCCCTAGGAGGAGGGCAGAGGTTGTAGCGCCGAGGATAACTTGTTTAAGTGTTCGTTTCTCCATTCATAATCTCCTTATTCTAATTCTTCTAAGAGGGTCTTCAGGTCAGCCTCTAAGTTCTCCAAAAAAGTTAAATTATTCTCTGGGTCAGCTTCCAAGGGGCGCAGGGTCTTAATCTCAGCGCCCGTCTCTTCTGCCAAGACCTGGGCCAACTTGGGTGAAGCCTTCTCTTCCGTAAAAATCGTCCCCACCTGGTAGCGGTCGATGAATTCCTTAATTTCCGACAATTGTTGGGGGCTCGGCTCCGCATCGGGTGAGATCCCCGCAATCCCTAACTGCTTGAGCCCAAAGCGCTGGGCCAAATAAGAAAAAGCCGTGTGCTGGGTAACAAAAGTCTTCTGCTCAGCTGCCTTAAACTTCGGCTGGTATGCCTTGACCAGGGCTTCTGCCTCGGCCTGGAACTTATCCGCATTGGCCTGGTAGGTCGCCTGATTGGCTGGATCCCTCTCAGATAGTGCCTTGGCAATGTTTTGGGCTTCCTGGCCCGCAAGAATGGGATCGAGCCAAGAGTGGGGATCGTAGAGCTTGGCCTCATCCATACCATCAGCTGTCGGCATATCTTCTAAACCGGTCACCTTCTGTAAGTCCAAACCGTCTGAAGCCTCCACCACATCCTTCCCCTGGATATTCTTAGCCCAGCCCTCCAAAGTTGACGAATGGTAAATAAAAAGATCCGATTCTTCAATGGCTGCCAGGTCACTGGCTGACGGTTCAAAAGAATGGATGCCTGCCCCAGACTGGATCATGCGGACATCATTGAGGTCGCCACTCACTTCCTTGGTCAAGGCATAGTTTGGGTAAAAACTTGTCACGACTCGCATGCCCTGGCCTGACTCTGCATCTGTCGCCTTCTGACAGCCACTGAGGGCCAAGAAGACGAGAGTCACGAGGCCGACCAGTAAAGCGGCCCCTTTTCCTTTTCGAAACATTGAATAAATCCTCCTTTAAATCGTAACGATTACGATATAAAATATACCGGGAAGAATCTGACTTGTCAAGACAAATCGTAAATATTACGATTTAATTTTTAAAAGAAAAAGCAGCCATTAACTTTTTTCGCTAATAGCTGCTTTATCCTTCGAAGTTCCAACCTGCATCAGTCCTGGTGCTTGTCATCTGCTTCGTAATATTCATGGTTATAGGCGTCCCCCAGATAGTCTCCATCTTGTTGGTCGCCTTTTTGACTATATTTAACTTGGAATAATTTCTTCTTATCGAGATTGGCTTCATCACGCCGGCGCTTGCTAGGATCTTGATTGTAGATATGGATATTATGGATGAGTTTAATAATCGGACGCATGACGAAGGAGAAGCCCCCAATTAAGAAAAGCGTATTTCCATAAATCGCCGGCGCTCCGAAAAAATTACAGATGCTCCCAATGAAATACAAGCTCCCGGTAAAAATATCATTGAGTAGTGAAATGATTGTATAGACATTCTGGAAGTAAAGACGAAATGGACCTAGCTTGACAACAATGTCCTCTTCAGTCTGTGGCTCCATCTCATAAGATTTCCGCTCCATTTGGGCCACGATAGCACCTCCTTTTTCTCTTCTTTATAGCATTTCCCCTCGCCAAAAGCAAAGAAAGGCCCTCTGAACAGAGAAAGTGGAAAAAACACTTCAATGCTGCCCTTTGAAACAGCTTTTTAAAAAATCGCCATTTAAAAAGAGGCTGGACCTTTTGTCTCAGCCTCGGTGACCAATAAGTTAAATAATTACTGTTGTGAGCAGTAGTGGAGCTTTGAAAGTGTTCCTTAGCCATGAACAAGCAAGCGAAGCGAATTATGGATCGTAGGCGGAAAGCCGTACGAGCCGAAACCTGCTCCAAAAGTCAACCCTGACTCCACTTCACAAAATCTAGCCGAGCCTTTAGCAAGGCTCTTCTAGATTTTGCTCCAGTGGTTCAGGGTTGACCGACTTTTGTCACACTCTAATTCTTTGAAGGCTCGCTAGGCGAGAGACCTTGGCTCGAGCCGGTGCCATGGCTCTTTAAGGAACAATTTCAAAAGCGGAATAGATGCTCACCAGCACCATTTAATTTAACATTATTTACAATTTATCCACTTGGTCGAAGTCAACTTCTGCTACCGTTTCGCGGCCGAACATTTCAACCACAACCTTGAGCTTCTCTTGGTCTTCTGCAATCGATTCAATCCGACCTTCCAAACCATCGAAAGCCCCATCGATCACACGGACCATTTCGCCCACTTCAAAGTGGATGTCCCGCTTAACTACTTCACCTTGGGAGCGGAGCAGGCGGTGAACTTCATCATCCAAAAGGGGAGTTGGTTTAGACCCTTGGCCGTGGGAACCTAGGAAGCCCGTCACATTCGGCGTATTCCGGACCACGAACCAAGCCTCATCGGACATGATCATTTCCACGAAGACATAGCCTGGGAAGATCTTATCCTTAACGACCTTTTGTTTGCCCGTCTTGGTCTCTTCCACGTGCTCAGTTTCTGGCACTACAGCGCGGAAGATATAGTCTTCCATCCCCATGGAGGTAATCCGCATCTCCAAGTCTTCCCTAACCTTGTTCTCATAGCCTGAATAGGTATGGAGGACATACCATTGCTTGGCACTTTCAACTGTTTCTACCATTATTTCGCGCTCCTTTTTCTAAATTTTACCTGAATAAAAAACCTCCCCCTAGGAGAAGGTTTTTTGACGAAATTTTCCACGCCTTTATTGTAGCATAGCTAAGGCACCAATTCAAAAGAATTTGACAGGCTGGACAGATAGACCTGGATCTGGAAGCGGGGTCCCCATTGTCCTGCTGGTCCACGCTCGATCTTAATATAAGAAGACCGACTGGGACTGGGCTGTACCGGGAGGAGCTGGATAGTCTGGCAGGCATAAAAGATCAAAGCCAACGCTAACACCCCCAAGATAACTGGTCGAATGCCTTTCTTCATGACAGCTGCCCCCTTAGTTTGTCGTCGTGACATCAATGGCCGAGTAATCCACCTTAAGCTGGACTTCCTGGTCGCCCTTGCCCAACTTATAGAGGATGGCCCCTTGTTGGCCTGCTGGAAGATAGTGCATCTCACCAGCATTTAGACTGAGCCCTAATTGCCCCTCCAAGACAGCGAAAGCGAGGTCCGTCCGGTCAAAATCGAAGTCCCCATCAATATATCCCGCTTGTACTTGCATGGGATAGGAATGGTCGCCCTTCAAGTCGACTTCGGCATGGTCCGCTTCCAGGGCTAAATGCTCGAGGCTAGCCTGGCTATCTAAGTCAAGATAGGCTGCCTTCAGGTCCAACTTAGTCTGGTCAAAGTCCGGCCCATAAAGGGTAATCTCCAGCGGGTAGTTGCGGTCCTTAGTAGGGGATTGGATGGTCAACTGACCCTCTTCGTAGTTAACCTTAGCCGCATCGGCACCTGGCAGGTCTTGGACTTGGACCCGGTAGTCTTCTGCCGGCTGGATATGGACACTAGCTTCCGATTGGCTCTCTACAGCCAAGCTTTTGACGCCTTCTTTTAAGTCCTCATCATAGATGGTTTGGCGATTGTCGGTCAGCTCTTCCTGGTAGAAGCGGTTGAGCTCAGCTGCCACATGGTCATAATCACTGATAAAGAAAGACAGCGTGCCAATCACTAAGGCGATAAGACCCGTTAAAGCAATCCCCATAGAATTCTCTTCTTCATTAGTAAGCACCTCTCTTACGGCGCCATTGGAAGGCATACCAGGCGTTCATTAGCCCCCGAATACACCAACGAATGGCTGCATACAAGGAATAAATCAACAGTAAGGTCAGACAGATTAAGAAGATAGCCAGACAGAGCTTGGTCACAAGGCTCAGGTCGTTAACTAAGCCAATATTGACGACTCCATTGTTGAAGAGGTCCGGGCGAAAGACACTGACTAGGACCGAAGCGCCAAGGACAGCGGCTGTCAAGATAATCGCTAACCAGATACTGACCACACTCACAAGCAGAGAGAACACAACGGAGAGAAAGGCTAGGATAAAGGGGAGGGCGGCGAGGAACAAGACAAGTTTCCAGAACCAGTGTAGCTTTCGCGGCCGTTTCTCTTCATTAAGGGCCAAGGCCCCTTCCTCATCGATAAAGACCCGCTCATTATCCAGGTAGTCAACAGCAATCTCCCGGGGTGAACCCAGTTCTTGGCTGATTTCTTCTTCTGACTTCCCCTGGGCCAGGCCCATCTCATAGTGTTCCAAATAATCTTGTCGGATGTCAGCAATCACCGAATCCGGCAGCCGCCTCAAGTAATAGGCCAACAGGTCCAAAAATTCTTCTTGTCTCATTCTGACTCCCCTCCTAAAAAGGCACTGACCTTAGCTGCAAAGGTCTCCCACTCCAAGCGCTGGGCTTGGAGGGCCTGGGCACCTTCAGCCGTCAATTCATAATACTTCCGAGCGGGTCCCGACTCCGATTCCTGCATGTAGGTGGTCAGGAGCCCCTCCTTCTTCAAACGTCGGAGCAAGGGATAGACTGTTCCTTCACTCATCTGGATATGCTTGGAGATCTCCTGGACCAATTCATAACCATAACAATCTCGCTGGGCCAGCTGGTGGAGAACCATCATCTCCAAAACCCCCTTCTTTAACTGACTATTCATCTCCACACCTCACTATCTTGTATTACACACTAGCTTCAAATAAAGTATAGCACGCTAGCTTGTAATGCACAATAGATAAGAAGAGAAAACTTTAAAGCAGTTCTGTGTTATTTAGAATTTCATGACTTTATCGCTTTTCAGCAATCTCTCAACAGCTTCCTGGTCTTCTAATGAGAAGGTCAATTCATCGCGACGGAATTTATGGCTAAAGACTAGCACTAAGGAATCCTCTTTCCTTGTCAGTCGATAGTTCAGCACTTCTGCATAAGACTGTTCTTTTGCTGTGAGCCCAGCAAAGCCACCAAGTTTAACTCGGTGGTAATAAGCATGGTCACCCAAGCCGGTCGTTTGCGGTGCCAGGAAGAAGATAAGTCCAAGTCCAAGAAATAGGCCCAAGTGACTAAGAGCTTGACTGATCGATAGGCCAAAAACCAAAAAGCAAAGGCTAATTATATAGTAAGTCAGCTTTACAGGTCGACTACATTTTTCTTTGATTCTAATCCGCTTGATGGTCCTAAACTGATGGTATAGGACCAAAACTTCCAATAAATAAAATGTTAATAGTCCATAAATGCTCATCAGAACTTTCACCTCTATCCGAAAATCATTTCATCAAAATACGCTTAAGATATAATGGCTAACTACTATCAATTGAAGACCTTTTACTCATATGTTAAGATAAATGTGTAATTCACAGCACTATATAAAAATTAGTTAGGAGTAATATTACTTTTTAAACGTTTAGTATGGATCTAGAATCTTAAACTTTCGCATGCACTTATAAGTGTATCGTCAACTTGGAAGGGATAATTATGAAAAAGAAACAAATTTCTAGAACCATGGGAATTGTTATGCCAATGATTTTATTAGTTACTTTAGGCTTTAAAGACACGCTAGGTGTTTTAGGTTCAACGCTTTTAGGTGGATTTTTAGGTTTTATTTCACATAAAGCTTGGGCAAAAGATATCCAAGAAGCTAAAGAACAAGCAAGGAACAATTCTGATAAGATTTAAAATAATTTCATTAAGTACACAAAGAATTTTGTTAGCTTCGAACGCTTAAGAGGAGGCTGGGACAAAAGCTCCGGCCCCTTTTAAAAATAACGAACTTTTTTGGCAAAAATCTGTTCCAAAAGTCAATCCTGACATCCACTTCACGAACTATGCCCAAACGTTTGCCAACGATTTCCCATAGTTCGCGGACGGTTGCTATAGCTGTTCGACGCGCAGCGAGTTATAGATATAGTATGCGTTAGCTGGTGCAGGGCTGATCGACTTTTGTAACACTCTCTTTAGGCCTTTTACTTTGAGTAATTGAACTAAACAGACAACACTCATCTGCTAGAGCTAAAAATGAACTTTACCTAACATTTAAAATTTAACTACTCATCTTTTCGTTTATCTATTCGTCTAAAAATTAAACGAAGTAAAAAAAATAAAAATACTAAAAATAAACCAAAAAATTCTAAGTATTTATTGTTAGGTAGAAATAAAATTAAGCTAATGTATATAATTATAGCAAGCCAAAAATAAATATTTAAATATCTATCTCTTTTTTTATTTTTCATGTTAGATCCCCCTTTGTGAGATAGCATACCATAGCTAAATTTGTGAACTAAGGAATATACCCACGATCGGTCTTTTAAACTTTCTTACATATAAGATATGCTACATAGATCTTCAAAAAATTCTAAATCTATTTATCTGAATTATTCTTCAGCAGATGCATATTTTAAACAGAATTAGCTCGAAAGTGAGTCTGTTGACTTACCTTCGAGCTAATTTTAGTACTTTTTATTTGGGACTAACATATTCTCTGACTCTGTGCTCCAGAGGTCTATTTCTCCCGCTAGCCTTCACACCCTTTCTAGTTGGGTTCGCAGTTGCAATCTTGAAGTGACTTCACCCAATCGGAACGATCGGCTAAAGCCGCTCTTTTCCGTTTGGGCTCCAGTCATTCAAGACTGAACGCAACTGCTCACACCCTTATTACAATTGAATGAACCAACCGAAGAGCATGGTGACTAGTTCATCGACAACGCCGAGGTAGATGGCGGCGATGAGGATGGTGATTAAGACGATTCCTGTGTCGCGCATGAGTTGCTTGCCGGATGGCCATTCAACCATACGCATTTCATGAAAGACTCCTTTGATAAAACTCATCTTCTGCTTCCTCTCTTATCCTATTTGGTCTGTTGGTGCAAAGTATGGCCCTTGCAGTGGCGGCAGAATTTTTTGACTTCGAGTCGTTCTGTCCGGTTGGCTGGATTGCTCTTCACTGTATAGTTACGGGAGCCACACTTTGAGCATGCGAGTATAATTTTTTTAGTTGCCATACTGCTGCCCCATTTCTATCTAATTTCATATACTTGGTTATAGTAACGATTTTTGGAGCTTTTGTCAAACTTGATTAGTCAATGGTCACGCTTATTTTCCTTAATTAGCTGGACCAATTTAGACTTGGCTCGGTAGAAGGCAGTACGGCTAGACTTCGTCCCGATACCTAGCTCCTTGCCGATAGTTTGCCAGTCCAAGCCTTCTAGGTAAGCGGCTAGGACAGCCCGCTCCATGGGGGACAAGGCACTCTCAAAACAATCGAGATAATAATGAAAGGCATAGGCAGCCTGGGGATCATGGTCGACATGGGCATAGGCGGCCAGTTGGTCTTCCAGTTGAGCGACGGGACAGTTAATGGACACCGAGGGATCGGGCATCCGCCGCTTCTCTGTTTGGTAGTGGCGGTAGATATTACAAATTAAATAGCGCAGGCAGTTGGCATAGAAGGTGTAGAAACTCGCTTGTCCTGCCTCGCCCGCCTGGTAGCGGTTGACGCATTCAAAGAGCTGGTGCCCAGCCTCCTGGAGAAAGTCATCATAGTCCATATAGCCCCGCACCTTGGGATAAAAGTGACCCATCAAAGGGCGGTAGTGCCAGTAGAGTTCACTGAAGGCTTCCTCTTGTCCCTGGCTAGCAGCTTGGCAAAGTTTATGGTCAGTAGTGGCACGGTTCTTCCAAGTAGTCATGGTATCCTCCCTAGTTTTAGGCAGGATTACTTATCAGAAGAAGTTATTTAGAGAGATCCTCTAGAAGAGACTTCAAGTCACGCATCTGCTGGTAGGACCAGGGCACCATCCGCTGGTAGGCATTGGGATCATAGTTCTCATCCCCCTGGCTAATGTCGAGCTGGGTCTTCTGGATGTCGCGCCAGAGCTCATTAGCCGACTTGCGCAGGGCTCCCTTCTGGAAGACCATGCGCTGTTCCGCTAAGTCACTGGTGGCAACGGTCACATTGCGCAAGACACCCACCATCTCGTCCATCATGGCTTCAATGTAAGCATCCGCAGTCTCCTTCTCAGCGGTATAGACCACATGAAGCTTGTACTGGTCATAGGTCTGGGAGAGGCCGGGGACGAACATGGCGTCGAAGATAACCCAGGTCTCATAGTTATGGTAGGCGGCATAGTTAGACAGGAGTTCCAGTAAGAGGTCCCGGGCCTCCTCGATCTGGTCTTGGTCCTTGAGCCGCTTGAGTGGAGGCCAGGAGCCAATCATATTATAGCCATCGACAATTAATCGGTTTCGCTTCATACTGACCTCCTCTATCAGCTTAAAAACGTTTGGCGTAGACTTGGTACATTAAGAGGGCAGCAGCCACGCTAGCATTCAGGCTCTGGACATGACCGCGCATGGGGATGGTAAGAGTTCCATCCAAGTGTTTCTTGAGGCCAGGCGAAATGCCCTTGCCTTCGTTACCAATCACCAGGGCTAGAGGCAGGGTCGCATCCATCTGCCAGTAGTTCTGCCCCTTCATGTCGGTCCCGAAGACCCAGACGCCCGCCTCCTTCAATTGGCGGACACACTGGGAAAGATTGGTCACCCGGGCGACAGGCACGTGTTCAATGGCGCCGGTCGAGGTCTTAGCCACCGTCTGGGTCAAGCCCACTGCCCGGCGCTCAGGAATAATCAGGCCGTGGCAGCCAACTGCATCCGCTGTCCGCAAGATCGAGCCCAAATTGTGGGGGTCTTCAATCCCATCTAAGATTAAGAAGAAAGGATCTTCTTCCCGGTCGCGGGCCCGCTGGAAGAGCTCTTCCAAGCTGGCATATTGGTAGGCGGCTACTGCCACTACTAGGCCTTGGTGGTTGCCCCCATCACTCAGCTGGTCTAGCTTGGCCTTGGGCACCTCTTGGAAGGTCACGCCTTCCTTCTTACAGGCGCGGACAATCTGCTGGCGGCGTTTGTCTTGGAGGCCCTTTTGGATAAAGACCTTGTTGACATCCCGGTCCGAATGTTCCAAGACCTCCATACCGCTGTGAAAGCCGATGACAAAGTCTTGGTCGGAACTCTTACTTTCTTTCATGGTCAATTCGCTCCTCTATAATGGCCAGGCACTCCTGGCTCAAGTCTTCAAAACGTCCTTGGGGCTGGATCAAGTACAAGTAACCCATCAAGGCTTCAAAGCCCGTGGCCACCCGGTAGTCCTGCTTGCTGGCATTCTTGGCCGAAGTATGGGGGGAGGCATTCCTCCCCCGCTTATAAATGCGGACCTCTTCCTCCGTCAAGCGGTCCTCTTCAAGCAAGACCTCCATGGCCTGGGCTTGGCCGCGCGCACTCACATAGGCGGTAGCCTCTCGGTGGAGGGCCTTAGGCCGGGTGAGTCCGCGCTCCAATAAGGTCTGACGAACACAAATTTCCCAAGCAGCATCCCCCATATAGGCCAGGGGCAGGCCGCTCAATTGTTTAATATCTTGGTCCTTCATCTACTCACTTCTTCTCCAACGGGTACCTTGGGGGGTGTCATCCAAGATAATCCCTTCCGCCTTCAATTGGTCGCGGATAGCGTCACTGCGGGCATAATCCTTGTTGGCCCGAGCCTGGTCGCGTTCCTCAATCAAAGCTTGAATGTCATCATCCAAGAGTTCTTTATCTTCAGTAAAGGTCACTCCAAAAATTCCTAAAAGCTCAAGGTAGAGGTCGCGGTAAGCTTGGAGAACTACTTTAGAGACTTGGTCTTCCTCTAAGTAAAGGTTAATCTCCCGCATCAATTGGTAAATCACGGTCAAGCCATTAGGGGCGTTGATGTCATCGTCCATGGCTTGGATAAAGTCCGCCTGGAACTGGTCGCGCTTGGCTAGCTGGCTAGAATCATCGGCTAGCTGGTCAACCGCATCTTTAAGACGGTAATTGATATTCTGATAAGCAATCCGGAGACGTTCTAAATTCTTCCGTGCATCGTCAAGACTTGACTCGCTGAATTTAAGGGGACTGCGGTAGTGGGCGCTGGATAGGAAGAAGCGGATAACTTGCGGATCGACTTCTTGAATTAAATCATGCGCCAAGACGAAGTTCCCTAGGGATTTACTCATCTTCTCACCATCATCACCAATCGTCACAAAGCCATTGTGCATCCAATAGTGGGCAAAAGGCTGGCCAGTCTTGGCTTCCGACTGGGCAATCTCATTCTCGTGGTGGGGGAAGATCAAATCATGGCCCCCACCGTGGATATCAATGGTATCAGCCAAATACTTGGTCGCCATAACCGAGCATTCGATATGCCAGCCGGGACGGCCTTGACCCCAAGGCGATTCCCAGGAAGGTTCGCCTGGCTTAGCCGCCTTCCACAGGGCAAAGTCCACACTGTCTTCCTTCTTGGCCTGAGAGTCGATCCCTACCCGTTCACTGGCCCCCTCGCGCAAGTCATCGATGGATTGGTCGGACAGGCAGCCATAGTGGTCGAAACGGCGGGCCCGGTAGTAGACATCACCTTCCAGTTCATAGGCATAGCCCTTGGCAATCAGGTCTTCCACGAAGGCAATGATATCGTCCATGGTCTCTACCACCCGGGTATTGCGGGTCGCCCGCATGACATTGAGGGCATCGGTGTCGGCATAATAAGCTTCAATATACTTATCCGCCACCTCTTTAGAGCTAATGCCTTCTTCATTGGCTCGATTGATGATCTTATCGTCAACATCGGTAAAGTTGGATACAAAGTTAACCTCATAGCCGCGGTATAAGAAATAGCGACGAATCGTATCAAAGGCAACAACACTGCGGGCATTGCCGATGTGGATATAGTTATAGACAGTGGGTCCACAGACATACATGGAAATTTTGCCGTCTTCAATGGCTTTAAATGCTTCTTTTTGATTGGTTAAGGTGTTGTAAATCTTCAACATGCACTTACCACCCTTCTCTGGATTACAAGTAGTATTCAATGTTCTTAACTTCTATTCTATCATCTTTATGACAAGTTCAAAAGCAAACATCTTACTTCTTGTAAGAAAGGCTACAATAAGTCTGGCTTGCGGATCATCAAGCTAGCACGCCTCCGAGAGCTCATTGCGCCTTCAGTATAAGAAATCTCTTTCTTGTCTTCAAATGCTCTTTGGCAGACCTTGTAAAGATTGCTCAGTTTATCGCCCATACAGGCCATGCCAAAGCGTCGGATCTGGCATGGTCTTTGAAATAAAATCCATTATAAGCAGTTTGCCCCTTCTTTTATTGATATGTAAATCTTTTCATCACAAAAAGCGATAAGAAAAACCAACTCGCTCGCTTCTTGCACTTTTAAAAGAAATAGGTCTTAAAAGTCCGCTAAAAAGACAAAAAACAGGCAAAAACGCCCGGCTTAGCTGGCAAGCCTTCACCTAAGATTTACAAATCGAAAGCTTGAAAATTAAAAACATCCCCTCTCACCCCTCCCCTTCAGAAAAAAACTGTGATAGACTAAGCTTGAACCCATCAAACAAAGAAAAATTAGGAGTTAAAGATATGAAGAATCAATTGAAATTAGGGCTCTGCCTCCTCTCCCTTCTCAGCCTGGTCGCTTGCAATAAGGTGAGCCGCGAAGAAGAGCCAGCAGCTAGCCAAGAGAGCCAAGAAGTCAAATCAGGCCAAACCCAACCCATCGTCGAAGACAATGCCGATGGGGCTTCAAGCCCCGAAGCAAACCCTGAAACATCTTCTAGTCAAACAGAAAGAACCAATCAAGAAGAGACCAGCCAAGAAGTCCCTATCGATAGCCAGAAGCCAACGATAAACAATTAAGGGTGTAAAGGCTAGCGGGAGAAATAGACCTCTGGAGCCAAAAGCCAGAGAAGGCTGGAAGCCTTCGACGGATTTTGGTGAAGAGGAGCTATTTCTGCTAGCCTGAACCCGACTATACAAGGGTGTAAAGGCTAGCGGGAGAAATAGACCTCTGGAGCCAAAAGCCAGAGAAGGCTGAAGGCCTTCGACGGATTTTGGTGAAGAGGAGCTATTTCTGCTAGCCTGAACCCGACTATACAAGGGTGTGAAGGCTAGCGGGAGAAATAGACCTCTGGAGCCAAAAGCCAGAGAAGGCTGAAGGCCTTCGACGGATTTTGGTGAAGAGGAGCTATTTCTGCTAGCCTGAACCCGACTATACAAGGGTGTGAAGGCTAGCGGGAGGAATAGACCTCTGGAGCCAAAAGCCAGAGAAGGCTGAAGGCCTTCGACGGATTTTGGTGAAGAAGACCTATTTCTGCTAGCCTGAACCCAACTACAAGGGTGTGAGAGGATGCGGTAGAAAGGGACCTCTGGAGTAAAAGACTAGAGAAGCTCAGAGAGCTTCGACAGACTTTTGCGAAGAGGAGCCCTTTCTGCATCCTCGAACCCAACTAGAGTGTGAAAGCCACTTCTTCTCATCACCAAACCCTGCTAATCATCTTATTAACCGTTTTAATCTCTAAGCATTTAAACTTTAACCACAAAAATCCAGCTGCCGGTCCGCTTGCAGCTGGATTTTTTGAATAGATAATGATTCTTCTATTCTCGAGGGAGCGAGGGCAAGTCATCCCTCTCTAAAGGCCCTTCCTGACCACGGCTTGCCCCTGTCCGGTAGTCAATAGCAACTTGGGGCTGCCGGTTGGGCACGAAGACATTGAATTTAATCCCCGCTCCATTATCTTCAATGGAGAAAGCTTCCATATAGACCCCCGACGCTAGCATGTTCTCACCTTCAAAGACCGGGGTCACCCGGTAGCGGACATGGTTGCCTGTTTCTTCAATATAATTGGCCACATAGTTCTCGAAGGGGAGCATGCCTTCCACATTGAAGTAGCGGGTCCCCGTCATGAGGTTGCGGATATTGGCATTCTCCCCCGTCAATTGGTAGCCAATTAGGTGGCTGCGGTTGTAGAGCCAACCTCCGTCCACAGTAGGATACTTGGCCTGCTTCCAACCCGTGGGCCGGATGGAAGAAATATCGCCCCGGTCCTCGTCTGGCATGAGTTCTTGACCAAGGACGGCATTGGCCGCCGTTACGCGACCGTAAGTATCCAATTGCCCGTAGTCCTCATAGGCCTGGGTGGAGGAGATATCTGCGTTGCTGAAGTGGGGGATATTGCTGTTGATAGCCACATAGGCCTGGTCTGCCGGGACCTGGGGCACCACGCCCCCTGCTTCCGGCTCCGGATCATTAGGCGCTGGTGGTGCTGTCCGATCCTTGCCAGGCAGGTTACCACTTTCTTCCCCTGTTTGGGCAGGCAGTTCGGGATAGCGGAGCCGGTCATCCCCCGACCGGGAGGCGGAAGACGTCTGGTTAGTGCGCTCTGCCTGGTCCGAGCGCTGGGCTTGAGAAGAGGAACTTTGGGGCGAATCGCTGGGCAAGTTCTGGGGCGCTGGACTAGCCGACACCACCAAGAGGATTACTGTCGACACCACCGCCAGGATAACCGCCAAATTCCGCCAGCGCTTGTTTCGCCTAATATTCAAGGCCGAGAAGATTGCGCTCAGCACTGCAAAAGTCGCTAGGGCCGCTTTGAGGTCATTGGTCGCGATTAGGCCCAAAACCCCATTGAGCGCTGTGAAGGCCGTAATCCGCCGCTTGGTCAGGCTCCGCTGCCAGTAGTAGAACATGAAGCCTAAGCTCAGTAATAATATCAAAGAAAAAATAACTTGCATTCCGCTACCCCCATCCGAAAAAAAAGTCTGCCTCTATTCTAGCAAAAAAGAAGCGAACTTGCATTCGCTTTTTTATTAAGCTTTCACTTGTTTTAGGTCAGCCTAATTGTCAACTGGACCTGTCTTTGTTAGAATAAGATTTGTAATCTAGCTTAATAAAGGAGCGATTCGAATGATTAACCAAGAATTGAGACAAGTTTTTAAAGAAAAATATGAAAAAGACCCGACTAACCGGGCCAGCCAGCATGCCATTCACCAGGTCGGCATCCAAGAAGCCAGCCTGAATGCGGATATCCGCCGCCATCATCCCTTCGCCTTCTCCGAAGAAACCAAACGGGGAAAAATCACTGACCAAAAATCGAGCGGCCGCTGCTGGATGTTCTCTGCCCTCAACACGGCCCGGGTCCATGTGATGGAGAAACTCAACCTAGAAAGCTTCGAATTCTCACAAAACTATACCCTCTTCTGGGACAAGCTGGAGAAAGCCAATTACTTCCTCAACAGCATCATTGAAACTGCCGACCGCGAGCTCAATGACCGACTGATCTGGCACCTCCTCCAAGCTCCCCAAGAAGACGGCGGCCAATGGGAAATGTTCGCCGGTATCCTCAATAAATATGGGAGCGTTCCTAAAGAAATCATGCCGGAAAGCTTCCATTCTTCTAACACACGCCTCCTTAACGAAACACTTAACAATAAGCTCCGGGAATTCGCCTATGAGCTCCGCCAAGCTGCTCAAGCTGGCCAAAGCCAAGACGACCTAGCCAAGAAGCGGGACGAACAACTCTACTTCGTCTACCAATTGCTGGTCAAGGCATTGGGTCCCGTGCCTGAAGTCTTCGACTACAGCTACCGCGACAAGGACGGCAACTACCACAAGCTCCAAGGGCTCACACCACAAGATTTCTTCCAACAATATGGCGGCATCGAGACCGAAGACATGGTCAGCCTCATCAATGCCCCAACCCAAGACAAACCCTATGGCAAGACCTTCACCGTCGACTATCTAGGCACCATCGCCGAAGAAAAACCGATCAAATACCTCAATGCGCCGATCGATGTGCTCAAGGAAGCAGCCATTGCAGCCATCAAGGATGGAGTCCCTGTCTGGTTTGGTTGCGATGTGGGCAAGTCCAGCTACAGCAAGTGGGGAATCATGGACACCGAGCTCTTCGACTATGAAGCCACTCTCGGTGACAGCCTAAATCTCAGCAAAGAAGCCCGCCTCGACTACGGGGTCAGCGTTCTCACCCATGCCATGGTATTGGTTGGCGTGGACCTAGATGCAGACGGCCAAGCCCTCAACTGGAAGGTTGAAAATAGCTGGGGCAAGAAAGTCGGCGACGACGGCATCTTCAGCATGTCCGACAAGTGGTTCGATGAATACAACTATCAAATCACCCTCCCTAGCCGCTACCTGCCAAGCGACTGGCAAGGTAAGTATGACCAAGAGCCGATCCACCTCGCCCCATGGGATCCAATGGGCTCACTGGCTAAGCACCAATAGAAACTATTGCTTTCTATTTTTTGGGTGCTAGTCGCCACAAAAGATAATCGCTTTAAAAGCCTCCCCTCGAGCCGAATTGGTCCGAGGGGAGGCTTATTTGATTTTTTAACAAATCGTGTTGGTGAGTAATATTCGCTCCTAGCTAGATACGATCTAGTCCTCTAGCTGGTCCAGGTAATCAGACTGGTAGAGGGATTCGAGGAAGGGGATCTTAGCCTTGTCTTGGCTGGATCCCGGTCCTTGCAAGCGGTCGCGGTAGCGCATGTCTTTTTGGACCATGAGGTAGAACATGGAAGCCAGTGGAACGCCCAGGATCATGCCAAGGACGCCGGCTACGCCCCCACCGATGGTCACAGCAACGAGAACCCAGAGGCCAGGTAAGCCGATGGAGTTCCCCACGACGAAGGGATAGATCAGGTTTCCCTCCAATTGTTGGATCACCACGATGAAGATCAAGAAGATGACCATCTGGGAGAAGGAATTGGTCAGGAGGAGCAAGGCACCGATCCCGGCAGACACATAGGCCCCCAGAATAGGGATGAAGGCCAGAACCGCGGTTAGGGCCCCAATCATTCCGGCATAGGGCAATTGAAGGACCCACATCCCGGCTGCCACCAGGGAACCCAGGATCGCTGCTTCAACGGTTTCCCCTGCAATAAAGTTAGAGAAACTGTGGTGGGCCAAGCCAACCACATTCAGAATAAAGTTACTGTGGCGGGGAGTACAGTAATTGGTCACCAGGTGGCGGAATTGCTTACCCAACTTCTCCTTGGATGAGAGCAAGTAGACCGAGAACATCAAACCTAGGACCCAGTTCATCACGGCTGAAGCAGAAGTCGCCGCCATGGAGAGCAAGGACTGGAGGGTCGATTGGGCAAAGCTGGTCGCTGCCTGGCCTAAGCGTTGGGTAATGTTTTGAATATCGAAATCAATCCGGTTGATCATGGTAAGGACTTGGGGGAAGCGGTCTGCCAGGTCAAAGAAAAACCGTTCGATGTCGCGAATCAAGGCTGGTACGGCATAGATAAAAGTCGTTACCGCATTCACCGCCTGAGGCACAACCAACATCAATACAGAGATCACTACTAAGATAATCGTTAAGAAGGCTAAGACCATGGCCAGTCCCCGGCGCAAACCATCCAACCAGGCTTTCTCCGTATTGGGGAAGAGCCACTTCTCATACTTATTCATTAGGATGTTAACCACATAAGCAATAGCACAGCCCAAGATCAAGGGGTAGGCCACGCCACGCAAGGTGGCAAAGATCGATAGGGTACTCTGCCAGTTGACAATAATTAAAACGAGCAAGGCCGTCAAGAGTAAAAATTTGAGAACCATCCGCTCGATTGCTTTGATTTTCATTTCATATCCTCCAAATTAGTCGGGTTCGCAAGAGCAGACTTGAAGTGATTTCAGCTCACCGAAACGACTGACTACCGTCAGCCTTTTTCGATGAGCCTCCAATCATTCAAGTCTAAACGCCAAGTCTCACACCCTGTGTAGTTGGGTTCGACTTGGCAGAAAGGGTGTGACTTCAGAAAAGCGTAACGACCGGCTAAAGCCGTTCTTATCCGCTTTTCTTCCAGCCAACCCTTTCTAAGCGCCAAGTCTCACACCCTGTATAAACAATTGCATTGCTTTCATTTTATCACCTCCCCAAGCGCCTAGCAAGTCAAGAAAGCGCTCGCAATCACTTCCTGCTTCTGTCATAATATAGATAAAAATAAATAAAGGAGCGATTCTAAATGATACGTGTCACATTGATTCCTGGCGATGGCATCGGCCCTGAGATTGCCGATGCCACCGTCCAAGTCCTAGAAGCAGCCGGTGCCGATATCGAATGGGAAATCCGCCAAGCTGGTCAAGCCGTCTATGAGACGACGGGCGAGCTTATCCCTGAAGCGGTCTTCCAAAGCATTGAAGCCAATGGCCTAGCCCTCAAAGGCCCCATGACAACGCCTATTGGAACTGGCTTCCGCAGTGCCAACGTGGCCTTGCGCAAGAAGTATGACCTCTACGCCAACCTCCGTCCGGTCCGCTCGCTCGGCCAAGTCCCCTCTCTCTTCGATGATCTGGACCTGGTCCTCTTCCGGGAGAATACAGAGGACCTCTATGCTGGTGTCGAAGAGAAGGTTTCTGATGACGTCATGCACAGCATCAAGATCATCAGCCGCCAAGCTTCCGAACGCATTACCCGCCAGGCCTTCGACTATGCCCAGAAACACCAGCGCCAGCACGTTACCATCATCACCAAGGCCAATATCATGAAGCTCAGCGATGGCCTCTTCCTGGATACCGCACGCCAAGTCGCTAAAGACTATCCCGATATCCCACTCAAGGAAGTCTTGGTCGATAACATGGCCATGCAATTGGTCATCAATCCCAAGCAATTCGATGTCATCGTCACGGAAAACCTCTACGGCGATATCCTCTCCGACCTCATGGCAGGCTTGATCGGTGGCTTGGGTCTGGTTCCCGGTGCCAATATCGGTGACAACTTAGCCATCTTCGAAGCTGTCCACGGCTCTGCCCCTGACATTGCGGGCCAAGGCAAGGCCAATCCCACCGCCATGATTTTGAGCGCCTGCCTCCTCCTCGACCACATCGGCCAAGACGACTGCGCCCAAAGAATCCGCCAGAGCCTAGACCGAGTCCTCAGCCACAAAGAGAACCTAACCGCAGACCTCGGCGGCCCAGCCAGCACCGCCGACTTCTGCCAAGCCCTCCGCCAAGATCTAAGGGTGTGAGGAAGAGCGTTTAGCTTTGGATGCTTGGAGTAAGTCGGAATAAGGGCAAGCTAGGCTTGCACGTTTCCGACTTGCGAAAGCACTCCAAAGCTGCTCTTGCGAACCCGACTAAGGGTGTGAGGGCTGGCGACTCGGTTACAACTACTAGCTAACATACAATCAGAACTTGCGAGTGTGGATTGGCAATGACCAACACCCAAACAATGCCCTCAAGTGTGGATTCACTCTGCTCGACACTCAATCAAATGCTCCGAGTGTGGGTTGACGGCGACCGACACACAAACAACATCCTCAAGTGTGGATTCACTCTGTTCAACATTCAATCAGGGCTTGCGAGTGTGGATTGATAGACCGAACTCGACTAAGGGTGTGAGGAAGAGCGGTAGAAGAGGAGCCACTTCTGCGCGACCGAACCCAACTAGATGATGCGGGAGAAAGAAATAATTTTTTACGTGCATGCTATAGAGAGGCTGGATCTTTTGTTCTAGCCTCTTAGTTTTTTTACTTCTCTATCCTTTCGTGCTAGTGACTAGTCATTAAAGAAGCTTTCTATTAGCAGCTCACTTTGAGCAGGAGCCAATAATCCCGTCCACTTCAGCCAAGCACTCTGATGATTTATATCACCCCCAACTCTCATAATCTTAGAAATAATTAATGAAAACGATTAACACCTCTTCAAAGATTTATTGTATAATAGTTTGTAAGCGTCACCAGCTTCTGGCTAGGTGGCTCTATTTATTATGAAGGAGTGTGATTAGACATGAGAAAGCGGCGTTTACTGAGTCAATTTGCTATTATTGTGAGTATTTTAAGCGTCCTTGTCATGCTTGTTTTGCCTGAACAAGTGCAGGCTGAACAAAAACAGCGGATTATCCGCATCGCCCATAACCAATCATCCAACCACCCCACCCATATCGGGATGGAAGCTTTCGAGAAATATATCGAGCAGGAATTGGGCGACAAGTATGATGTTCAGATCTACCCCAGTGAGCTCTTAGGAACCCAAACCAATATGGTCCAGCTCACCCAAACCGGGGCGATTGAGATAACAGTGGCATCCAACTCGATCCTGGAAACTTTCAACCAACAGTTCCAGATCTTCAACCTGCCCTATCTCTTCGAAACCCCAGAGATTTACCATGCCGTGATGAATGACCCTGAAATTGTCGGGCCCATCTTCAACGGGACAGAAGAATCAGGCTTTATCACCAAGGCCTGGCTAGATGCTGGTACCCGGAACTTCTATGTGACCAAGGGACCGATTGAGAAACCATCTGACCTCTCAGGGCTCAAGATCCGGGTCCAACAATCCCCTACCAATGTCCGCATGATGGAACTCCTCGGTGGCTCTGCTACACCAATGGGCTTCGGAGATGTTTACACCGCCATCCAATCGGGCGTTATCGATGGAGCGGAGAACAATGAGCTCGCGCTAACCGAGAACGGCCACGGAGATATTGTGAAGAATTATTCCTATACCCTCCACCAAATGATTCCGGACGAAGTGATCGTTAACAGCCGCTTCCTCGACGACTTACCAGCTGAAGACAAAAAAATCTTCGACCATGGCTTCCAGATCATGCAGGATACCCAACACCAGGCTTGGCAAGAAAAAGTAGAAGAAGCCAAGGAAAAAGCTGAAAAGGACATGGGCGTTAAGTTCAACTATCCCGATACAGCACCTTTCCGTGAAGCGGTCATGCCTCTTCACAAAGAAGTCCTTGAGGCCAATCCTTCCTTAGAAAAAATCTACAAACAAATCGAAGAAAAGGCTAAGACCGTCAAGGCTGAAGACAAGGAGGCGCAGGCAGATGCAAAAAATTAGACATATTCTAGATCAGATCATGCGTGTCTTCAACGCCCTAACTTTAGGCTTGATGACACTCTTAACCGTCTGGCAAGTCTTCACCCGCTACCTCCTCCATGCCCCATCGACCTGGTCGGAAGAGCTGGCTTCTTATATGTTCGCATGGGTGACCATGTTCGGGGCTGCCTATGTCTTCGGCAAGCGGGAACATATGAATATCCCTGTTATCCTAGAACGTTTCTCAGCCAAGACACAAAAAGCCCTCAACCTCTTCAGCGAAGCCTTGATTTTTGTCTTTGCTGTTGTGGTCTTAATCTATGGCGGAATTGAAATCACTTCCCTTACGATGGGGCAGATGTCATCCTCCCTGCCGCTGCCGATGGGTTACTTCTATGCAGTGATCCCTTTGAGTGGTCTCTTCATTGCCCTCTACAGTGTGCTTAACATTTATGACATCTACCAAAAACCCCTCGCTGCTTTTGATTCTGCTAAGAAGGAGGAAGACATCTAATGGCTATTCAATCTTTAATTATTATGATCGCCCTCTTGGCCATCCTCTTGGTCTTGGGAATTCCGATTGCCATTGCGATTGGGATTTCAGCGATTGGCGCGATCCTACCTACCATGTCCCTAGAAACTACTGTCATTACGGCGGCCCAGCGGATCTTCTCAGGAACTTCAACCTTTACCCTAGTCGCGATCCCCTTCTTCGTTCTGGCAGGAAACATCATGAACCAAGGCGGGATCGCCAAGCGCCTGGTGAACTTCGTGGAAGCCATCGTAGGTAAGATCCCTGGCTCGCTCCTGCTCACCAACGTGGGGGCCAATGCCCTCTTCGGCGCCATCTCAGGTTCAGCCGCAGCAGCCGCGGCAGCAGTTGGGGGCATGGTTCAGGATGGCGAACGCGAGCAAGGCTACGACATGAACCTAGCCGCCGCTACCAACGGGGCCTCAGCTCCTAGTGGGCTCCTAATTCCTCCATCCAATGCTCTCATCACCTACTCCCTCGTCTCTGGAGGAACTTCGGTGGCTGCCCTCTTCATGGCCGGCTACCTACCTGGTTTGATTTGGACCCTAGCCTGTATGGTCGTCGCCTTCATTATGGCCCGCAAAAAAGGCTATCTGGGCGACCAACGCCCCTTTGACTGGAAGCGTCTCGGCAAGGCAACCTTAGATGCCCTCCTCCCCCTCTCCCTCATTATCGTGGTGATTGGCGGGATCATCGCTGGCGTCTTCACTGCCACAGAAGGCTCTGCCATTGCCGTCATCTATGCCCTCTTTATTTCCGTGGTGGTTTACCGGTCCATCGGCTTGAAAGACCTCTACAAGATCTTAGTCGATAGTGCTGAAACCAGCGGGATGGTAGTCTTCCTCATCGGGGTATCGAACATTCTCAGCTGGGTCATGGCTTTCACCGGGATTCCCCAAGCCATCGCTGGGGCCCTCCTCAGCATCACTGAGAACTCCCTTGCTATCATGTTGATCATTAATATTATCCTCTTGATCTCAGGGACCTTTATGGACGTGACCCCAGCTATCCTGATCTTCACGCCCATCTTCTTACCCATTGCCACTTCCTTTGGCATGTCCCCTGTTCATTTTGGGATTATTATGGTCTATAACCTCTGTATCGGGAACATCACCCCACCCGTTGGCAACACCCTCTTCGTCGCCATCCGCGTCGGCAAGTCGACCCTGGCAGATGTTATGCCTTACATGCTGAGCTACTATGGAGCAATCCTCACTGGTTTACTCCTCGTCACCTACATCCCAGCCATCTCGCTCTGGTTACCCGAATTGGCTGGACTCCTATAAGTTTAAGACAAACGAAGTCTCGCATTGCAGGCTTCGTTTTTTTAAATGTTTTTTCTAATGTATGCGTTGTCATTGCTATAATACTAAGTTATACTTGAAGAGAAAAGATTTTTTAGCTCAGGCTTAAATAAAAAGGAGAGACCCAATATGCCAACACAATTCAAAGCCAAAATCGCCAATGTCGGCCAAGCTGTCGACCGCTTCCTCGGAGAAAAACTCCTCCTCGTATTCTCCAACGCTGATGTCATGTCCGAAGTCAAAAACTACAGTGTCCTCATCACAGACATCGACTTCCCAGGCCACATCGAAGCCGGCCAATGTCTCTGCATCTCCGGCCAGTGCTTCGAAATTACCGCAGTCGGTGACATCGCTGAGAAAAACCTCCGCACCATCAACCACGTCACCTTCAAAGCCAACGGTGCAACAGAAGCCGAAATCCCCGGCACCATCTACCTCGAAGACAAGCCCTTCCCCGAAATCAAACAAAACACCTGGATCGAAATAAAATAAGGGTGTGAGCAAAGGCGTCCAGAAAGGAATGACTGGAGGCCAAACGGAAAAGAGCGGCCTCAGCCGATCGTTCCGATTGGCTGAAGTCACTCCCTTTCTGCTCTTGCGAACCCGACTATAAGGGTGTGAGACTTGGCGTTTAGACTCGGATGATTGGAGCAAGTAAGGATAAGAGCGAAGCATTCGCTCGTTCCTTACTTGTGAAATCACTCCGAGTCTGCCAAGTCGAACCCGACTACAGGATTCGGAGGATGGCGCTCAAGCCACAATCAGAAGGTCCGAATGCGGGTTGCCAAGCCAACGCCAAGGGAAACATAGCACAATCAATGTATAAAAAATACAATATAAGAGTTAACAAGCTAGCAAGGGCCTCGCTAGCTTGTTTTCCTTATGGTGAGGCCAAGCAGCTTGCCTAGCGGGAGGTCAACTTGCTAAGCAAGGGGCCATTCGCGAGTTGGTGTGAGTCTACTTGCTAATCAGAGCTCCGTTTGCGAGTTGACACGACTCTATTTGCTAATCGAAGCCTCGTTTGCAAGTTGGAGCGATCCTACTCGCAAACGGAGGTCCCATTCGCAACTTGCCAACTTCCTACTCTCAAACGGACACCTTATTTAAAAGTTCACAATCAACTCCCCGCTAACAACCAGAAAAAGCCAACAAAACAACCCCATTAGGAGTGTTTTGTTGGCTTTCGGCTTTTCTAGATTCTAATTAATAAGCACGAGCATACCAAACTGTATACTTGGCAGGCTTGCCTGAGTAGATATCAACTGTTTTTTCAACAGGAGCATGGAAAGGAATGTTCCGGGTGGTAAAACCTGTAGCTTCCTTAACCGCAGCTTCGGATTCTTCCGTACCGTCCCAACCAGCTAGCACCCAGCCTGGGTATTGGCCTTCTTCATGGCACTTATCGAGGTGGGCTTGGAGGTCTTCCATGGTGTCGATATCATAGTGCTCGTTAGCCTTGCGGAATTGGTCAGCTTTTTCGTAAAGGCGCGTCTGCATAGCGTCTAGCTTGTCTTGGACCGTTGCGACAAGGTCGTCTAAAGCCACAGCTTCCTTGTCATCTTGGTCGCGCATCTTGATCATGCAGCTGTTGTTTTCCATATCACGTGGGCCGAAGTCGAGACGGAGAGGAACCCCCTTCACTTCCACTTCATTGTACTTGTAACCAGGTGAGTTATTGGAATCATCTAAGCTCACACGGAAGCCCGCTGCCTTCAGTTCTGACTCGATTTCACGCAATTTCTCAAGAACTTGAGGATTCTTCTTCAGATTGCCGACTGGCAGGAGGGCCACTTGGACAGGAGCCATCTTAGGTGGGAAGACAACCCCTTTCTCGTCGCCGTGGGTCATAATCATGGCCCCAATCAAGCGAGTCGAAGCGCCCCAAGAGGAGGTATAAGCGTGAACGTGTTCGTTATCCTCATTTAAGAACTTGATGTCGAAAGCTTCAGCAAAGTTGGTGCCTAAAAAGTGGGAAGTTGCAGCTTGAACAGCCTTAGTATCTTTCATCATGGCTTCAAGAGAATAGGTATTATCCCCGCCAGCAAAACGTTCAGAAGGCGTCTTCTCCCCTGTATAAACCGGCATAGCCAGAAGGTTCTCCACAACATCTTGGTAGATTTTCAAGAAGTGGAGGACCCGCTCATGGGCTTCTTCAGCTGTCGCATAAGCACAGTGGCCTTCTTGCCAGAGAAATTCAGAAGTTCTCAGGAAGGGGAAGGTCCGTTTCTCCCAGCGGAAGACATTGGCCCACTGGTTAAGTTCCATCGGTAGGTCGCGGTAAGAATTAATCCAGTCGCTCATGGCATTGCCAAAGAGGGTCTCTGAGGTTGGGCGAAGGGCGAGGGGTTCTTCTAGTTCTTCGTCACCCGCCTTAGTCACCCAAGGCAGTTCAGGGGCGAAGCCTTCCACGTGGTCGGCTTCCTTCTCAAAGAAGCTTTGGGGGATCAGCATAGGGAAGTAAACCTCTTCTACCCCACTCGCTTCATATTGGTCATTCAGGGCTTTTTTAATTTGTTTCCATAAGAAATACCCATTGGGCTTGAAAATCATGGTCCCCCGGGCAGGCCCGTAAGCAAATAGGTCTGCCTTCTGGATACTTTGCAAGTACCACTTGGAAAAATCCGTTTGTTGTAAGTTTGTTTCTTCTTGACTCATTTGTCTCTCCTTTTCTCCATAAAAAAACGCAGATCCTCACATCCTAAAAGGACGGAAAATCCGCGGTACCACCTTCGTTAAGTTTATCACTTCACTCATTGCGCCGTAACGGGGCGCCCCGTAGCTTGTTTCCAAGCCAGTAATATGCAGGAGGTTCATCTTGCCAGCGGGGGTGTTTTCCCAGCACCAAACACTCTCTTCACCCATAGCAACACTACTGGTCTGCAGCTTGCTTCTATTGTGACCGAATTTCGAGAGAAAGTCAACTCTAATTTCCGGACTTGTAGTAGTCTTCATCCAACCAGAAGACTTGCTTGGTCAACTTCTCGTGGAGGGCTTGGTCGGCCTGGCGTTGGTTGAGACGTTCCTGCCGGCGCTGGTCATAACCTGAGCAGATCATCTCTTCTTCTTCACTATCTGCCACGATCTCAGGCATATGGAAGTCCGGATCATCCGTAATCGCGACAAAGGTCATAAAAGAAGTCGCCGCAATATAACGTTCACCCGTAGCTAAGTGTTCCCCGAGGACTTTGACAAACACCTCGCAGCTCTTCTTGCCCACTCCGGAGACAAAGCTCTCTACGCAGACGGAATCATTTTCGGGGAGGGGCGCAAGAAAGTTCATCTTATCCATAGCTGCCGTCATCACAACTGTCCGCGACATCCTCGACGCCGAGACGGAGGCACTATTGTCAACGAGGGACAAGAGCTGGCCCCCAAACATATTGCCGAAGCTGTTGGTTTCTTGGGGCATAATTCGGTGGGTTTGAACAACACGCGTTTCCTTGCAGTGTTTCATTACAATCGCTTCCTTTTCTGAGTAAAATTTTATTTGAGTACTTTTTGAAGGGCTTGGGCGAGCAGGGGCAAGACCAGGGCAGAGGCCAGCATCTCAGCCAGACCGTTCGTCAGGACCACCCCTAAGATAATGGGAAGAATGGCTGCTTCACTCACTCCCAAGGCTTGAGCATAAGCCGCCCGGGCAAAGAGGTAGATAGCCCCCATCACGAGCAGGGTATTACAAAGCGACCCCAGTGCCCCGATCAAGGCATAAACCCAGCGTCCAGAGAACTTTTTCCTCAAGTAGCTGGCTAAAACCGCCGTCAAAAAACCGGTCAAAAGCCGGGGCAGGACCGAAACTAGGGGGTTAATAAAGACCGGCGAAACCACGGTCGGTTGAAGCAGATGGCGCAACCAAGCCAGGACACCCCAAATCCCCCCCAGCATGGTTCCCACCTGCTTATCGAAGAGGCTGGCTCCCAGCATGACGGTAATTTGAACAATGGTAATACTAATAGGGCCTAAAGGAATATAGCCCAGCCAAGGGATAAAGGTTTGCAGCAACAAGACAGCCGTTAGGAGGCTGACAATAGCTAGGCGGTAGACTTTTTTTTCGTGCATTAGTGTCTCCTCAGTCTAATCAAAGCTTTCCAGAAAAAATATCGGCCTCGCCCGTTCGGACAATATCCATCAAGCGTTCGGTGAGCCGGGCAGTTAAGCCCCAGAGGACTTCATCATCCACATCATAGAAGGGCACCTGGTCCGTTACTTGACGGTTACGGAAGGGGTAGGCCTTGCCCCCAGGAATCTTCTCATAGGGAAAGTCCGCGTCGATCTGGAGCTCATGGCTAAAGGTGTAGGCCTTGGTTTCTTGGCGGAAGAGCTTCATGAAGGGCACCAAGAAAGGATAGGCCACTTCATCCGGGTTGACCGCTAAGTCTTCCAAGCTATCAATGTTCAATTGGGCCACGAAGCAAGCAATCACTCGGTCGCGCTCCACAACATAATCCATCTCACCCAAAAGCGCAATTTTATCGGGAGTTAAGCCTAATTCTTCCACTGTTTCACGAACCGCGGCCTCCTTAAAGCTCTCACCCTCCTCGACCCGGCCACCAGGAAAAGACGTATCCCCTCCTTGGGAAATACCGGCCGCCCGACTCTCATAAAGAATATAGAGCTCTTCGTCAATGACAACTAAGGGAATTAAGACTGCGTAATACTTGTCAATCCCCAGAGGTTGGGCTTCATAAGACTGAAAAATATGATAAATTTTCTCGAGCAAGCTAAACTTCCTCCTTTGTTTCTGATTCTCGGACTGAGGGTTAGGGGGTAGGGGCCGGCAATACACAATAAAAGGGCTTGTTTGGGTATAGAAGGCTGCTAAGCCACACTCCTGGACCTCGTTTCTGGGTTAGAATGGGTAAACACACACTCAAAGGTCTCATTTGTGGATTGGAACGCGCCAACACACACTCCTAGGCCTCGTTTGTGGGTTGAAACTGACCAACCCACACTCAAAAACTTCAATTGTGGATTAAAGACTGGCAATGGGCATGAATGAGCTGACCGCTAGCCCGCGCGCCCTCACCCCCTTTTAGTCGGGTTCGCAAAGGCAGAAAGGAAGTGACTTCAGCAAAAGGGAACGACCGGCTAAAGCCGTTCTTATCCCTTTTGCCTCCAGTCATTCCTTTCTAACTGCCTTTGCTCACACCCTTTATAGTCGGGTTCGAGGATGCAGAAAGGGCTCCTCTTCATAAAAGTCCATCGAAGGCTTTCAGCCTTCTCTGGCCTTTTACTCCAGAGGTCCCTTTCTCCCGCATCCTCTCACACCCTTTGTAGTCGGGTTCGCAAGAGCAGCTTTGGCGTGCTTTCGCAAGTTGGAAACGTGCAAGCGGACTTGCACTTATCCCAACTTACTCCAAGCATCCAAAGCTAAGCGCTCTTGCTCACACCCTTTATTTCACCAATGTTTTGGCGGCGTGTTCGATGCCGTCGGTGTTGTTGTCGTGGGTGACATAGTCGGCGATGTCTTTGAGGGCGGGGATGGCGTTGCCCATGGCGATGCCGCAGCCTGCCCATTCGATCATGGAGAGGTCATTTTCTTGGTCTCCGAAGGCCATGCTTTGGGCCTGGTCGACGTCTAAGACCTCGCAGAGGTGTTTGAGAGCTAGGCCCTTGCTAGATTCTTTAGGGTTGAATTCGAGATAATAGGGTTCGCTCTTGACGATGTTGTAGCGTTGGTACCAGTCGCTCGGAATTGCGCCTTCGATTTCAAGAACGCGTTCGGCTGCTCCGGTAATCATCAACTTAGGGAAGTGGACATCATCGGCTAGGAAGTCTATCTGAGCGATCGGCATATCGAGGATACCCGATTCAACACCCACATATTGATCAACAGGGTCGCGGTGTACCAAGACCTGACTGTCGCTGTGACCGTGGACATCCATCCCGTGGTCCAAGGCAAAGCGGGTAATTTCATGGACTTGACTAACTTCTAAATAGCTTTCAAAAATAATGCGGTTTTCTTTAAGGTTGTAGATCACACTGCCATTAAAGCAGGAAGCATAGTCTACCAAGTCCTGGTCGATCTGGTCAAGGACCTTGTGGACACCTTTGAGGGGACGGCCGGTAGAAATCGCTACATGAACGCCCTGGTCTTGGAGGTGGGCTAAGCCTCTGAGAGTTGATTCGGTAACTTTTTTCTCATCATTTACCAGGGTGCCATCGATATCAAAAGCAGCAAGTTTATACATTAAGCATCTCCTTCTCTATTAGCGCGGTACTCGAATATCCCCATCATAGGAGATAATAATTGGTCCTTCTGTCACATGAATTCGTCCTTCTTTGGCTTCATAGTGCCCCTCCCCTAAGAGATTAGCATATTTACCTTCAGGAATCCCTAGTTCAACTTCAATCTCATCGTTCGTATCCCCTCTCAACTTAAAGAGGCCAAAAACGTGCTGGTTATAAAAGTGATAGCTCACCAAGAGCCAGTCATCACTCGCTGCCTGGTGGAAACAGTAGCCCGACTTGAAGACTTCCCGCTTCTTCAATTGCATGAGCTGGCGGATCATCGCTGTCAGATCATAGGGCTTATCCCAAGTAATAGCTTTCTTTTCGTGGATCGGGATCCGCTCTTTGGTCCCGTACTCTTGACCCATCATCAGCTGGGCGATGCCCTTACGGAAGAAGGAAAAGGCTGTCCAGTTCCTTAACTCGCAATAATTCTTCACTTTGGCTGCGATACGTTGGCCCGCCTCTAATTCAAGTCCTCGGTTTAAGACACTGGTTGACGCAGTAACTAGAGTGCGCATATTCAACAGGAAGGCAACATTGGCTAAGTCCATCAAGCCGTCATAGTAACGTTCCAGAAGGCCAGCATGAGGGCGGATGTCTAGGACATCGAAGTTGCTGTACATCTCTCCTTCTGTTTCAAAGTCGATATTCTGCAGGCGCAGGTCAAGGAGTTCCGAGACCGACATCTGGCCGCCTAACCAGTAGAAATAAGGGTGGACATCCCCTACTTCTGCCCGAGCTGAAGAGAAGAATTCGGAGCGAATCAATTGGGCATGAGGAATATAGAAACCATCCACATAATGGGCCCAATACTTCATTCGCTCAATCAAAGCATCCCACATCTTAGGATTGGAGAAGTTCAAGTCATAAACAGGGGCTGCTTCTGGAAGCCGGCTGTACAGGTTCCCATCCAGTCCCTGCAAGAAAAAGTCAGGGCGTTCTTGAACCAAGGGAGCATCCATAGCCAGAGCCACAATCTCCATGGTCAAAAGCAGTTTCATACCCTTGTGTCGGACAGCTTGGACCAAATCCTCAAAGTCGGCCATGCTGCCATACTCTGTCCCGATTTCATCAAAACTTTGGACGAAGAGGCTATCTCCCTCTCCTTCCGTTTCTTGCTGGCTTGGAAAAATGCTCGACAGTAAAATTAAATCGACGCCTAAGTCCTTCAAACGGTCCAAATCAGCTTCTAAAGCTTTAAAGCTAGCTTCTGGGCTGTAATTCCTTAAATAGACTTGGTAAATGAGTTGGTGTCTCAACGTCAAGTTCGTTACCTTCGCCATACCGTCCTCCTATCTCAGTAGCAGCCGCTTAAACAGCTCGTATTCATTCTATTTTATATTTTAGCATATTTTTGCCTTAAGTTAAGTGCGAGACCCAGTCCCTTAAGTGCGCCGCGACCTTCTCCTGGCCCCGCCCCTTGAGGTGGATCCCATCCGGCATAAAATCTTCCGGTGTCAACCATCGATTGAGATCTACAAAGGTCAAGTGCCTGGAGGAGGCCAGCTCTCGAACAGCCTGGACCAAATCGAGCAGGCGCGGCTTAGTTCGAACAGCGACAGGGGCTAAAAGCAAGATAGGAAGATCCCAACCAAGCTGTGCCCGTAATAAAGTGACCAGGCGGCCATACTGGTCCTGCCAAGATAATACAAAATTGTTCCATTCGCCGTCCGAAGTCCCCAGCTGGCGCCCCAGGTCATTGATCCCAAGCCAAAGAATGACTCCCGCCAAATTCTGGCAGCCTGCCAGTGTCTCCAACAGATAAAAGTTCACATCAACCAAACGAGCCCCATTGTAGCCACCATTTAAAAAACGATAACTTGCCTGGTCTTTAGCCAGTGCACCTACAAAACCGTGGCCCAGGCTAGTCAAATCATCGGGATTGCGGCCACAAGCGACCAAACTATCCCCCAAAGATAAGATTTCTTTCATTGTAACCCTCCTAATAACGAACATTAATAAGTTTTATAAATTTAAATATTCGTAATTACCTTTATTTTTTCTCCTTTGTCCGCTATAATTAAGGACGTTCATTAGTAAATTCGTAATAAGGAGAATCATTGTGACTAATAAAATTGCAGAATTCTTTCAACTAGAAGCCAACCACACGAACTTGTCAACCGAGATCATGGCAGGTATTTCCACCTTCTTCGCCATGAGCTATATTATTTTCGTGAACCCGGCTATCCTGTCACAAACGGGGATGCCCTACCAAGGGGTTTTTCTGGCAACCCTTTTTGCTTCCGGTATCGCTACCCTCTTCATCGGCCTCTACGCCAATGTGCCCTACGCCCTAGCCCCCGGTATGGGACTGAATGCCTTCTTCACCTTCACCGTGGTCATGGGCCTGGGCTTCACCTGGCAGGAAGCTCTAGCTATGGTCTTCATCTGTGGCTTGGTTAATATTGCCATCACCGTGACCAATATCCGTCGGGTGATTATTAGCGCCATCCCGGAATCTATCCAACATGCCATTTCTGGAGGGATTGGGGTCTTCATCGCTTATATCGGAGTGAAGTCAGCCAACCTGATCCACTTCCAAGCCGATGCGGCTGCCATCACGCAGATTAACGGCGCTCCTTATGATGCTGGCCAGCAAGTCTATGAGGCTGGGGTCCAAGCGGTCTCAAGCAATGGGTCAACCTTACCACAAATTGCAACTTTTACCGAGCCCTCAACCCTCCTAGCTCTCTTCGGCCTGGTACTGACCGTTATCTTGATGGCTAAGAATATCCAAGGGGCTATCCTAATCGGGATTGTGGCGACCACTGCCCTCCAACTGATTATTGACCCTTCGCTCCTCCAGCAGGTAGACTTTGCCCAAGCGGGTTTGGCCAACTCTTTTAAGGAACTCGGCATCACTTTTGGAGCTGCTTTTGGTTCAGAAGGGCTCCTCTCCCTCTTCTCTGACCCCAGCCGCCTGCCCTTGGTCCTAGTGACCATCTTCGCCTTCAGCCTATCCGATATTTTCGATACCATTGGGACCTTTATCGGCACCGGGCGGGCTACAGGCATCTTCTCCAAAGAAGATATCGATAACCTGGACACCCGGTCCAATACAAAATTGGACAAGGCCCTCTTCGGTGACGTAGTAGGGACTTCCATGGGAGCCATCTTCGGGACCTCTAACACCACCGTCTTCGCAGAAAGTTCGGTCGGCATCGCAGCAGGTGGGCGGACCGGCTTAACCAGCCTAGCCACCGGTATCTGCTTCTTCCTCTGCATCTTCATCGCCCCCTTTATCGGCCTAGTGCCAGCTTCCGCTACGGCCCCTGCCCTGATCCTGGTCGGCGTCCTCATGATGTCATCCTTCCGTGAAGTCGAGTGGGGCGACTTCTCCATCGCCGTCCCAGCCTTCTTCGCCTCCATCTTCATGGGCTACTCCTATTCCATCTCAAACGGGATTGCAGCCGGCTTTATCTTCTACTGCCTGACCATGACCGTAACCAAACGCGCTAAAGAAGTCCACCCCGTCATCTGGGGCGCCAGCCTCCTCTTTATCCTTAACTATATCATCATGGCTTATTTATAATAAGGGTGTAAGAGGATGCGGGAGAAAGGGACCTCTGGAGTAAAAGGGATAAGAACGGCTGTAGCCGGTCGTTCCCTTTTGCGAAGAGGAGCCCTTTCTGCATCCTCGAACCCGACTACACAGGGTGTGAGCAGTTGCGCCCAGACTTGAATGACTGGAGCCCAAACGGAAAAGAGCGGCTTCAGCCGATCGTTCCGATTGGGTGAAGTCACTTCAAGTCTGCAACTGCGAACCCAACTAGTAAAGGGTGTGAGGGAGCGCGGGTAGAAGTGGACCTCTGGAGCAAAAGACTTCGCAGGGATTTTGTGAAGAGGAGCCAGTTCTGCGCGACCGAACCCGACTATAAAGGGTGTGAGGGCTGGCGATTAGCTTTCGTTCACTGGAGCAAGTCACCAGAGCAGTCTAAAGGACTGCGGCGGAGACTTGTGAAGTGACACGAAAGCTGCCAGACCGAACCCGACTACACAGGGTGTGAGACTTGGCGGTTTGACTTGGATGATTAGAGCAAGTCAGAATAAGAGCGAAGCATTCGCTCGTTCCTTACTTGTGAAATCACTCCAAGTTTGCCAAGTCGAACCCGACTAATAAGGGTGAGAGACTTGGCAGTTAAACCACCCCATCCTAGCTAATAAAGTACCCAAACAAATAAGCGCCTCCTCGATCGGTTGAAGCCAATCGAGGAAGGCGCTTTGTTTTATTTTTGCTCGAGCAAACGGTCAGCTAGGAAAAGGTAGAGGCCTAGGCAGGTCAGGGCAGCTAGGACGCGTGTAAGGAAGTCTGGCAGGCCCAGCTTCTGGCAGAGGACATAGAGGATGCCCGCCAGGATCAGGGCCAGAGCCAGTATGCCCATACGTTTGATATTAATCATCTTGGTCCCTCCTTAAGTCTGACTGTCGGCTTGGTCATAGTCAATAAATTCGTCGATCTGCCACTGGCTAACAATCCAACTGGCAACAAGTACCGCAAGGATATCCAGGCCAATCCGGATCAAAATCCCCACCGCATCCAGGTCATAACTCAAGACCAAGAAGAGATGGTAGCTAATCACTAGGGGACTAAAGAAGTTAAAGCTAAACTGGAAGGTCTTGCCCTTCTTGTCCTGCTTACTGAGATACCTCTGTAGGAAACAAAAGACGAGCCCCAGCGCAAAACCCATCAAAGAGGCCCATAGGATGGAGAAGGCCATCAGGTTGCGGGGCAATTGGTAGAGGTCGAAGGCGAGATTACCCAGGGTTCGAAAGACCGCAAAACTCGCCGTAAAGACTGCGATCCCCCGCCAATACAGGAAGGCCTTACGCTGGTAATGGTAGCGCTCGGTGGCCAAGTAGCGACGAATTAACTGATACTGGACCAAGAAAATAATAAAGCCCTTCAAGAGATTAATAGTCAGGCTGGCCAGATCCAAATGAGGCAGGGGCTCCGCTGTATACAAGAGCCAGAGCAAGAGCTCGCAAGCCACATAGACCACCGTTTTATAGAAGGCATTCCCTGGCAGGCGGAGGTCGATTAAATCATAGGCCTTGGTCATTAAGGTGAAGGCCAGTCCCATAATCAAGACAAAGTAAAGCCAATAGGGCCAACCGGTCGCAAAAGGTGCCGGCCGTCCAAAGATCAAGGCCAAAGCTGAATCCGGAAAGAGTAGCTCCAGTAGCAAGGCGACCAGAGCCATCAAGCCCCCAATGCCTAAACTATAATAATTTCGTTTCATGCTTTAGTCTCCCTCCAAGTCTGTCCGGATGCCCTTAAGTAACGAAGCGAGATAGGCTTCAAGGACAAGGACATGGTTCTCCTCTTCATTCTTACTAGCATAGAGGAGGGTCACCCGGTGGTCGCGCGCACGGCGGGCCAGGTCCGAGCAGGTTTCCTGGATCTCTTCATTCCCCTCTAACTCCTCTTCATAGGCCTGGCTAAAGTCCTCAAAGTCCAGGTCAGCCCGGTGGAAGGCCTGGCGCAGGTCCTTGGAAGGGGCGATTTCCTTGGGCCAAGCATCTAGCTGGGCATCTTCTTTCTTAACGCCACGCGGCCAGAGCCGATCGACCAAGACCCGGTAACCATCCGACTCTTCCACAGCTTCATAGATTCGTTTTCTTCTAAACATGAGACACCTTCTTATTTATGATAAGATAGTTCTAAAGAGGCTGGCACGAAAATCTGACCTCTTTTTAAATAACACACTTTTTGCAAAAAG
Source organism: Aerococcus sp. UMB1112A (assembly GCF_030230715.1). NCBI lineage: Bacteria > Bacillati > Bacillota > Bacilli > Lactobacillales > Aerococcaceae > Aerococcus > Aerococcus sp. UMB1112A. Next base: position 38,997 of record NZ_JASPDS010000009.1, read on the forward strand.
CTGTTCCAAAAGTCAGGCCTAAGCGACTTTTGTCACAGTCTCACATGCTTAATGTTAAAGGAAAGGTCCCTATTATGCAAAGTAAAAAGCAACGCGCCCAAGCAAAAATCCAAGCCTGGCAGGGACGACTCACTTGTCCCCTCTGCCATGAAGCCCTGAACCCAGACCTCCAGTGTTCCAATCGCCACCAGTTCAACCTCGCTAAGCAGGGCTATATCAACCTAGCCCCCAACCACCAAGAGAAGCACTATACCGCTGACCTCTTCCAAGCCCGCCAAGTCGTTATGGGCGAAAACCAGCTCTACGGGCAAGCCCTCAGTCAGGCCTATCAAAGTATCGCTGCCCAACTGCCCCAAAGCCCTATCTTCCTAGCCGACCTGGGAACAGGCGAAGGCAGCCATCTGCTAGACTTCTTGACCCAGTTCGGAGACAAGGAAGTCCACGGTCTGGGTCTGGACCTGGCCAAGGCTGGCATCCAAAGCGCAGCCAAGCAATCCAGCCAGGCACTCTGGGCTGTGGCTGACCTGGCCCAGATTCCGCTCGCCGACAAGACTTTGGACCTAGCCCTGACCATCCTCTCCCCTTCTAACTACCAAGAAGTAAAACGGGTCTTAAAGGCCGGCGCCCCCTTTATCAAGATCATCCCGGGGCCAAGCTATCTCATCGAACTCCGCCGCTTGGTTCTCGACCAAGAAGACGTTGCCCAAGATCCCAGCCAGAGCCGCCAACGTTTCCAAGACAGCTTCCCAGAGATGGAGAGCTTCCACTACCATGACCAAGTCGCCATGACACCTGATCTCATGGCTGAGCTCATCCAGATGACCCCGCTCATGTGGCACGCCTCAGACCAAGAGCGGCAGGCAGCCCTTGAGCTCACAGAAATGACTATTGATTTAGAGATTTTGATTGGCTACAAAGCCTAGCTAGTCCCGATTTTTCCTAAGATAAAAACAGAAAGGAGCCCTCAGATGTCACATCGTATCCTGCCTTCATTTGACCCCAGTCAAGGCCTGGAATTCGGTCTCTACAGCCTAGGTGAACATATGCCCAACCCCTTCACCGGCCAGCAGACCAGCGTCCAGGAACGGATCAAAGAAATTATCGAGATGGCGGTCCTAGCTGAAGAAGCTGGTTTGGACTGCTTTATGTTGGGCGAGTCCCACCAGGATTATTTCATCTCCCAGGCCCACTTCGTTATTCTCAGCGCTATTGCGGCTAAAACGCAAAAGATAAAACTTGGATCAGCCGCCAGCATCTTATCAACGGCAGATCCTGTCCGTGTCTTTGAAGAAGCAGCGACGATCGACTTAATTTCCGATGGTCGGATGGAAATCGTTGGCGGTCGGGCATCACGCCTGGGAATTTTTGACCTTTTTGGCTACGATTTCGCCGATTACGAGGACCTCTTCGATGAAAAATTCGACCTCCTACTAGCAATCAACGAAAATAACCCCATCACTTGGCAAGGTCGTTTCCGCCCTGAATTGAAGGAACAAAAGATCATCCCTCGCCCCCAAAATCCTAACCAGGGCCTTCCCATCTGGCAAGCTGTCGGTGGGAGTTTAGGATCTGCTGAACGCGCTGGACAACGCGGCGTCCCCCTTCAACTAGCTCACCTGGCGGGCACTATCGATTCCTATGAAATTCATATCGACGTCTACCGCCGCCAAGCTAAGGAAGCGGGCTACCGAGCAGAAAACCTGCCCGTCTCAACCGGCGGCTTCTTCTTCCCCCGCGAAGATATGAAGGAAGCCTACCGCCTCTACTACCCCTGCGTCGACCAGGGGCTGCGCCTAGCCAACGGACGCGGCATCTCCAAACGCCTCTTCGCCCAAGGCCAAGACCAACGCAGCGTCATCAACGTCGGCGAACCCAACTTCATCATCGATAAAATCCTAGCCCAACACGAAGCCTACCAAAACCAACGCTACATTGCCCAAATCGACAACGGCGGCATGCCCTTCGACGAAATCAAAAAAACCATTGCCCTCATCGGCGAAAAAATCCTCCCCAAAATCAAACAGTATACCAGGGCGTGAGACTTAGCGCTTAAACTTGGATGATTGGAACAAATAAGAAAAAGAGCGAAGCATTCGCTCGTTTCTTATTTGTGAAATCACTCCAAGTTTGCCAAGTCGAACCCGACTACAGGGTGTGAGCAGTTGCGCTCAGACTGGAATGACTGGAGCCCAAACGGAAAAGAGCGGCTTTAGCCGATCGTTCCGATTGGGTGAAGTCACTTCAAGTCTGCAACTGCGAACCCGACTATACCAGGGTGCGAGGGAGCGCGGTTAGAAGTGGACCTCTGGAGCAAAGCAACAGAGAAGACTGAAAGTCTTCGGCGGCGCTTTGTGAAGAGGAACCACTTCTGCGCGACCGAACCCGACTAGGGTGTGAGGACGCTTGCAGTTTTCCAATTTGCACTGAGCAGCTCTATATGCAAATAGCAGCATTCTTTGGCACTCGATGGCTCTGTATACAGATAGCCGAATTCTATTTGCCCTCACCTGCTCTATATACAAATAACAAGTCTCTATTTACACCCGGAAGCCCTGTGTACAAATAAGAGCGCTCTATTAGCGCTCAAGTACTTTGCATGCAAATAGAATCGGCAACAGTCCCACAAGGCAAAATATTTTAAGGCTCAGTATTTTTTCTATCGCCATTCTTTGTTATGATTAAACTATAGAAAGCACTTACAAATAGAAAAGGAGATGGCCTCATGATTAGCACAACCACTGCCCAAATTGAAGGCAAAAACATCCAAGCCTACCACGGCATTGTCTTTGGTGAAGTGATTACTGGGATTAACATGTTTAGAGATATCGGTGCCGGCTTACGCAATATCTTCGGCGGTCGGTCACAAGGCTACGAGGAGGAGCTCAATCAAGCCCGCGAAGAAGCCCTCAACGAAATGAAGGGGCGGGCCGAGGAATTAGGTGCCAATGCTGTTGTTGGCGTTAAGATGGACTATGAGGTTCTTGGCGCAGATAACGGCATGCTCATGGTAACCTGTAGCGGGACCGCTGTTTCTATTGATTAGGCCAGAGAGTGTGACAAAAGTCGTTCAGGCCTGACTTTTGGAACAAATTTTTGAAAAAAGTTCGTTTTTTTTAAAGAGGTTGGAACTTTTGTCCCAGCCTCTTTTGTTTTTTACCATATCTGGTTAGTGAGTATTCGCTCTTATTCTGACTTGCTCCAGTGAAAGGAAGCTAACCGCGCGCCCTCACACCCTTATAGTCGGGTTCGAGCGCACAGAAGTGGCTCCTTTTCACAAAATATCGGCGAAGTCTTTCAGCCTTCTTCGATATTTTGCTCCAAAGGTCCACTTCTACCCGCGCGCCCTCACACCCTTATAGTCGGGTTCGGTCGCGCAGCTTTCTTGTCACTTCACAAGTCTCCGCCGCAGTCTTGCAGACTGCTCTGGTGACTTGCTCCAGTGAAAGGAAGCTAACCGCGCGCCCTCACACCCTCCGTTTTTAATTTTTTCTTAACCTTCTCTTGAATAAGGGATTTTTATGCGGTATAATTTCAAAAGTTTGGCCAGTTTTAGGCTGGCTCTTGATCAATGATTGGATATTGACTTATGGAGGGATGAAGTCATGGAAATGAACACCAAACAGTTACGCATGAATTTTGATATTGAGGACACCCCGCCCTTTGCGGAGGGTTTACTGCTCAGCTTCCAGCACGTCTTCGCCATGTTTGGAGCAACGATTCTGGTGCCGCTCATCTTGGGTTTGCCAGTCTCAGTGGCCCTCTTCTGTAGTGGTTTAGGCACCTTGATTTACCACTTCGCAACCAAGCACCAAGTTCCTGTCTACTTGGGATCGTCTTTCGCCTTTATCGGGGCCATGTCCTATGCCATTAAACAATTGGGGGGCGATATATCAGCCGCCCAGACCGGGGTTATCCTGACGGGTGTGATCTATGTATTAGTCGCCCTCCTTGTCAAAGCTCTGGGCACCGGCTGGATCGACCGGCTCCTGCCACCTATCGTGATTGGGCCAATGATTATCGTGATTGGTCTAAGCCTGTCTTCTTCCGCCGTCAGCAATGCGGGTTTTACTGCAGATGGGACCTGGCAGCAGATGTTGGTCGCTGTCGTAACTTTCCTAATCTGTGCCTTCGTTAACGTCTACGGACGTGGCTTTATCCGGGTCATTCCTTTTCTAATTGGCCTGATTGGCGGTTACATTACTGCTGCTTGCCTGGGCCTCGTGGATTTCACTCCTGTCCATGAAGCGGCCTGGTTCCAATTCCCCGAATTCCAACTCCCCTTCCAGACCCCCTTCTTCGACAGCTACCGCTTCTACTTCGGTCCCGAAGCCATCGCCATCCTGCCTGTCGCCCTGGTTACCATCTCTGAGCATATCGGCGACCACACTGTCCTCAGCGAAATTTGCGGCAGCGAATTCTTGAAAAAACCTGGCCTCCATCGTACGCTGATCGGGGATGGGGTGGCAACGGCCGTCTCTGCTTTTCTAGGTGGGCCTGCTAACACCACTTACGGGGAAAATACAGGCGTTATCGGCCTGACCCGGGTATCTTCTGTCAGCGTCATCCGCAATGCGGCTATCATTGCCATTATCCTGAGCTGCCTGGGCAAGTTTACTGCCCTCATCTCAACCATCCCAGCCTCCGTACTAGGTGGGATGTCCATCCTCCTCTATGGGGTCATCGCCAGCAACGGCTTGAAGGTCCTCATCGAAGCCCGGGTGAACTTCAACCAAGTCCGCAACTTAGTTATTGCTAGTGCCATGCTCGTCCTAGGTCTGGGCGGCGCTATCCTCCAAGTCGGCGTCTTCTCCCTGTCTGGGACCGCCCTAGCCGCCATCGTCGGTGTCTGCCTCAACCTAGCCCTGCCTGAATTCAAGGACCTCAAGATTAATTCGGACCGGTAAAAAAATACATAAAATAAGAGAAGCTACAAAACCAAGACTGGAATTGTAGCTTCTCTTTTATTTACTTCTAAACCAAGTCGCATGAGTGAGCATCCGTTCCGTTTTGGATGTGATCGTTAAATTTTAAGGGATCGAGAACGGCTAATGCCGTCTCGTACTTTATCCGTACGTCGCTTTGCTCCTACAGCTAAAGCAGCACCGGCTCGAGCCAAGGTCTCTCGCCTAGCGAGCTTCAAACGGCTAGTAACGGCTTACGCCGACTATCCGTAATTCACATCTAGTCGGGTTCAGGCTAGCAGAAATAGCTCCTCTTCACAAAGAGCCGTCGAAGACTTTTAGTCTTCTCTGTCTCTTTGCTCCAGAGGTCTATTTCTCCCGCTATCCTTTACACCCTGGCCTTGCTTTTTCATGGCTAACGATCTCATCCAAAACTCCACTACTGCTCAAAATTAACCAGCTATTAATACCGACAACCTAAATTAAAAACACTGTTTAAACGACTTCATCTTATAATTCAAAAATCTAATTTTATTCAACTAAATAGCAATTAAGCTAAATTTTATCACCAAATACTATCAATGACCCCATCACGCTTCATTTTGATTAAACAAAACAGATAGGTCGCTAGACCCAGTAAATACATGAAATTTTCAAAGGACCAGACTACTTCACTTAATGATTGCCCCAAAGCGAAATCCAAGAGGCGTCCTAGGAAGTAAATCATACACACTAGAATAAAAACATAGCCATTCATGATTTTTTCGATCCGCTTCATTACCGATCTCCCTCGCTTTCACTTTCAAACTAACAAAAAGACAAAGTGAGATCAAATCATCACACCCCATATAAGGCAATGGCCGTGATAGGGATCAGGATGGCCCAAGCTGTGGTTAAGAGAAGAAGGATACAGAAAATAGTCAGAAAGTAGCTTAGGGTAAACCGCCTTTCCTCGTTTTGAAGCAAGTTTTTCACCATCTGCCAGACAAAGACCAGTTGGGGGATAAAGACAATTAGATAGCTAGTCCCCGCGACATAGAGGTCTTCTAAAGTCCGGGAGTAGCTTTTAAGAAATTGAGAAAGGACACAGCAGAAGAAAGCAAGCGGCAAGACATAGACTTCCAGGATGATCAGTCCAAGCATACTAACTAAAAAAATCAGATAAATTTTTAGACAGCATTTATTTGCTTGGGCATCCAGGAAAGCCTTCCCAAAAGATAAACGGAGCCCGGTAAGATTTATCAGTAGCTGAATCCCCCATAAAAGGGCTAAGATCACTAGGATTCTCACTATACTCCCCCCACTCTTTTTCTTTTATTATATCCCCTTCCCCTCCTCTAAAGGAGCCGAAATTAGTCTTTCATTAAAAATATAGCCATCAAATTCAAACAGATCTTAGCCCATAACCCATTGTAGTAACAGTTATTTCTCTTTATCTATAAACGTTTCTTTTAAAGCAAAAAACAAAAAGATTACACCTATAAATTTTAAAATTGTTTCATTCCCAGGATTTTTATCGCCTGATATGATAAAAAATATTGCCATGAGAAAATTAATAAGCGCATTCATAGCTTCTCCACCTTTTATATTATTGGTTTTTTATGCTTAAGCAAAGCCTAATATATATATATATATCAAGTATGTTGAGAATAATTTACATTATTTTTACTTTTTTGATTTTCGTTGAGATAGATTTAATTCTTTTGAAATATTTGCCTCTTATTTCTTATCATATTTAATACACACAATGAAATTATTATCTGTTTTAATATAATTCAAGCACCCGTATGGTCATCACAGCCGACTCCCCTCTAAACTCCGACGAAGAACTTCCATCGCCTGGGGCAGGTCAGCTAGGGGAACGCCGCCCAGGCCGAGGAGATAGTCTGCCCAGGGCCAGTTTTTCTGCCGGCAATAGCTAGCAACACTGTCGATCTTCAACCCCTCTGTTTGCCAGGTCTGGGTCAGCTGGTTCAGATTATAGCAGTCAGGGTCTAGGCGAAAGACCAGGTAGAGGCCAGTATCCGCCTGGGTGAAAGATAGCCCCGGCAGCTCTTGGAGGGCGTCGATGATCAGCCCCTGCTTCTTCCGGTAATAGGTATTCATCCGGTTGACATGTTTGGTGAAGGCTCCTTCCGCCATCCACTGGCTGAGGGTCAACTGGCTAGCAATCGAGGGGGTCAAGCCGAGATCTGCACAAGTTGCGTAAGTGTCCAAGAGAGCGTCTGGCAGGACCATATAGGCTAAGCCCATAAAAGGCCCAATCGACTTGGAGAAGGATCCCGATAAGATGACCCGGTCGTCCCGGTCGATAGCCTTCATGGCAGGAATCCGCCGCCCCGCATACTTAAAGACAGAGTCATAGTCATCCTCAATAATGTAGCGGTCGGGTCGCTCAGACGCCCAGTTCAACAAGCGCTGGCGACGGCGGACCCCCATCACTTGCCCGGTGGGAAACTGGTGGTTGGGAGAGACCACCGCAATATTGGCCGGCGTCTGCTCCAGGTCCTTAACCGAGAAACCATAGCGGTCAATGGGGATCTTCTCCCTCTGCTCAAAATTCGCGTGCAGGCTAGCTAGGTTCAGCGCATAGCCAGGATCTTCCAGGCCATAACAAGCATGGCCGAAGACCTGGTTTAAGGCCAGTAAGTTATGGGAAAAGCCCCGGGTGATCACGATATTTTCAGCCGAAGTGGCCAGGCCCCGGAATTCATAGAGGTAGTGGGCCAGGGCATTGCGGAGGGGCACTTCGCCCAGGGGATTGGCCTGCTGGTAGCGACTAGCCTGGGCCATTCCCAGACTGGCCGCTTGTTGGAGACCGGTCCGAGCCAGGCCTTCTAGGTCAACCGCTGAGGGCGAGAAGTCATAACGCCAAGCAGACGCCTCTTTTGCCTCCGCAAGATACTGGGGATAGACCGCCTCTCTCGGTCCCAGATGATCCAGTTCGATCTTATCCACGAAGAAACCACAGCGTTCTTTAGAAATAATATAACCCTCTTCCAAGAGCTGGAAGTAGGCTGTTTTGACCGTATTCAAGCTAACCCCCAAGTGGTCGGCATAGGCCCGGAAGGAGGGCAGCTGGTCCCCACTCTGATAGTAGCCGTCCGAAATAGCCGCCTTCAAGCGCTCATAAATTTGTTCGTAGAGCTTCTCGCCTGGCTTAAAGTCAATCGATAACATGGTATCTGTACCCCTTTTTTTAATAGCTTTTGTACCTTTAGAAGGTTACAGACTTATTTTATAATAAATGCATTAGAAAAAGGAGGCCCAATCATGACAAAATTCCAAGAAGTTAACGACCAATTACTGGGTGGGGTCATTATGGACGTGATCAACCATGAACAAGCCAAGATTGCTGAAGCAGCAGGTGCCGTAGCAGTCATGGCGCTCGAACGCGTACCCGCCGATATCCGCAAGGCAGGCGGGGTGAGTCGGATGAGCGATCCAGCCATTATCCAAAAGATCCAAGAAGCGGTGAGCATCCCTGTAATGGCTAAGGCGCGGATTGGCCACTTCGTTGAAGCCCAAGTTCTCGAAGCCCTAGAGATCGACTATATCGACGAATCGGAAGTGCTCTCACCCGCCGACAATACCAACCATATCAACAAGCACGACTTCAAGACGCCCTTCGTTTGCGGTTGCCGCAACCTAGGCGAAGCCCTCCGCCGCATTAGCGAGGGAGCCGCTATGATCCGGACCAAGGGGGAAGCCGGGACGGGTGACGTGGTCCAAGCTGTCCAACACCTCCGCACCCTCAACCGAGAAATCGCTAGTGTCCGTGCCCTCCAGGAAGATGAGCTCTATACCAAGGCCAAAGAGCTCCAGGTGCCGATTGAACTCCTACGCTTCGTCCACCAAGAAGGACGCCTGCCTGTCCCCAACTTCTCTGCCGGTGGCGTAGCAACGCCAGCAGACGCTGCCCTCATGCGCCAGCTGGGAGCAGAAGGCGTCTTCGTTGGTAGTGGGATCTTCAAGAGCGGCAACCCTGAAAAACGGGCCCAGGCCATCGTCAAGGCTGTGGCCAATTATGATCAGCCTGAAGTCATCGCTGAAGTCTCCTATGACCTCGGCGAAGCCATGGTCGGCCTCAACGAAGACGAAATTGACGTTCTCATGGCCCTCCGCTAAATATCGAGCTATACCTCATTAAGACAAAAAGCGACCCCCTTGACAGGGTCGCTTTTTCTTATGAAAGTAGATTATTATAAAAAGCAGTGATTGATTAAAACATTTTCATTTAACTATCTCTTTATGAGCAGGAGTGTAGCTTTGAAGTTAGTCCTTAGCCATGAATAAGCAAGCGATGTGAAATACGGATAGTAGGCGTCAGCCATACTAGCCGTTTGAAGCTCGCTAGGCGAGAGACCTTGGCTCGAGCCGGTGCCATGGCTCTTTAAGGACCAAATTCAAAAGCGGAACGAATGCTCACTATGCGACTTAATTCAAATCAATCAAGAGTTCCTGCACCAAGGTATCTCCCAAGAAGCTGGTAAAGTGCTGGATCCCCTGAGACTCACTCAGACGCTGAATATTAACCAAGCCATAGCCCCGGTCTTGGCCCGGACCAGCCTTGGTCGACTGGCCCGTCTTCTGGAGAACCGCCCTCACTTGGTCGGGATCCTGGCAGCGGTTGGCCACACTAATGGAGAGATAGCCTTCCACCGCTTCCACCGCAAAGGTCAGGTCTGCCTGGTCAAAGCCTTCAGACTCCTCAATGGCATTGTCCAGGAGAATACCAACGATCCGAACCAGGCCCGCCACGCCATCCTGGATCTGGGGCAGGTCCTCGGCCACTTCGACATGGACCGGGATATCGTAGGCCAAGGCTAAGCTCAGCTTGGTTTGGACCAGTTCCCGCAAGGCATCATTCGGCAAGTCTACCAAATCAAAGATGGGGTGGTCTTCCGCTAGGTCCAAACTGGTCCCGCTTGCTTTCAGCGCCTGGTAATAGCTCGCCAAGCCCTCCCAATTCCGGGACTCAATATAACCCCCGAAGCCCACTAAGAGGTTCTTCAGGTCATGGCGAAAGCGCCGCATCTCCTTGTATTGTTGGCGGATTAAGCGCCCATACTCCGCATCCAAGCGTTGCTCAGCTTGTTGGCGCTCCGCCTGGCGGATCCTTTCCGTTCCCTGATAGAAGAGAGCCGCCGCAAAAATCAGGAAAATCAATAAGAGCAGGTTGGTCAGGGCCAAATAAATCCAGGTTGCCGAATTAATGTCTGAAACCTTCTGGAAGTCGCGGACAAAAGCAGGAAAATAAATCAGGAAAGCCAGGCCCACCGTCAGGAGCAGGAAAGTAATGTGGCGGCGGATTGACCCCGAGAAATATGTCCGCCAAAGCCAATCTTCCAAGCGACTGAGCCCCCAGATCAAGGGAATCGATCCCAGGAGCCAAAGTATAAAATGTCCCAGTGTGCCGTATGGGAGGCTTTCGTAAACAATATTAAAGTAATAAAAATCCTGGCAAGAAATATTAACAAAGATCAAGGCCGTCATCGCCATCACCTGGGTCAGCTCTCGCCACTGCCAGTAGAGCCAGGCTGCTACTAGGAGGAAGTTAAAGGTCATATAGAAATTTAAGCTCACAATTAGCGGATTCAGAGCTGTTGATAATAAGAGCCCGTACAAGACCAGATAGCTGGTCAGAGACCGCTTCCCCTTAGCCCAGAACTGACAGCTGTAGACCACCAGGGCCTGAAAAACAAAATCATAGAGGGTCAAGTGGCTCATTAGGTAAGCAAACATGGCCCACCTCCTTAGTTCAAACTAGTTAAAAATTTAATAAAATGTTATATTAATATCACTAAGATATTACCATTATAAGGAGAAACCATATGCAAAGACAATTAAAACAAGACATTCTTAAAATTCTTGCCTGCAGCGCCAGCCTCTGCTTCTTCCTTAGCCAAGAGGTCCAAGCTGCTCCCATTGAAACGACTCCAGACGTCCAGGCCAAGGAAAGTCAACCGAAAGCCTCTAGCCCAGCTGAGCCATCAACCGATCGCCCGGTAGAAGCAGAGACCCCAGCTGCCGAAAAGACAGACGAAAGCCCAGCGGCAACTACTAACACAAGTGCCAGCCTGGAAAAGCAAACTGACACTGAGGCTAAGCCTCAAGAGGCGAATCCAAGCACGGAAGCGCCTAAGCCAAGTTCTGTCCAAGACACCCCTAAGGCAAGCGAGGAAAGCAAGGCAAGTGCTCCTCAAGCAAGCAAAGCAGATTCAAAGTCAGCGCCTAAGCCCGCTTCAAAGCACCGTCAAGCCTACAAACCAGTCATCAGCCGGTCTCACTATTCCCCGCTAATCGACCCCTCCTCAACACCAACCGACCAGCTTCCCTTCCCCTTCCAAGCCCTGATCAAAAAAGGCTTGCCCAATGATAAACTCATCAACTACCCTTATGCTTGGACTGATCACAATAATGATAAGCCCGGCACCTTCCCCGCAAACCTAGCCAGCCAACAGCGGCTCGCCAACATCACACCACCCAGCGAGTGGTTGCGCAAAATCGAACTCTCAGCTGACCAAAAACAGCTCCTAGTCAGCTACAGCAACCCCCATTTCCAGCAAGACCACAAGTGGATCATCTCTTACGAAGTCAACGACCAGCCACAAGACCCTGAGCAGGCGTCAAGCCTCATCTTCCACTATAATTTGGACCGCCAGCTGGAGCGGATCGTTGACCACAGCCAAGGCCAGGGCCAGGCTGACCTGCCTCCCTACCAAAAGTTTAGCCAGGAGGGCCTAAGCGGCCAAGAGGCGGAGAAGCAAGTCGTTACTCACTGGGATCTCATGGGCTTACCTAGAGACTCCTGGGACCGCTACTTTAGCTTCCCCGTGCGTTCTCTCTCTAAATCGCCCACAGGCAAGCACCAGATTATCCCCGAAAAGGCCAACTCGGATAACCACTACCGCTTCACCATCCTGGGCCCCCTCCCCAGCGCCAATGACCGCGACCTCCTCTACGGGATCCAAAACTGGACCCCCAATCCCCAGGACTTCGGTAAGTTACGGGTCTGGCGGCGGATCGACAAGGAGACCGTTCAAGAGCCCCTCTCCCCTCGTCCTGGCATCTTAGAAGATGACCGCTACTACTTCATCGTTGAAGACAAGGAGAATCCTTTCTCTGAATTCATCTACCAAGACCTCCCCCATAGTCCTGAAGGGGCCTCAGATGAAGAGCTGCTCAGCTTCAATCCCTACTGGCTGGGGGTCAATTGGAAGCAAATTGAAAATGGCTGGGACCCGATCCTCAACCTCCCTTCTAAACAACTGACCTATCATAGGCTAGATAGCCAAGGCAGACTCACCAGTCAAATTAAATGGTCGAAGTTTGTCATCCCCCAAGAGGGCAAGGACCAAGTCGACCTCATCTACCAATATACGGACCGACCCATGTTGGATACGAAGACTTTCAAAGTCCACTGGCGGGTTTCCAAAGAAGCACTCGATGACCAGCAAACCCGCTACCACTACCAACAGCTCCTCCACTTTACTGACGAGTGGGTCCAAAAGCAAAGCCAGCCCGCATCACAAGCTAATGTGCTAAGCGACCTCGACCTCATCCTGACCAAGGACACGGACGACCCTGCCCACTACTATGCCAAAGAAACCCAGCGGGAAAAGATCGATGATAAGACAGAACTCATCCACCTCACCCACTACCGGTATGGCGATAAGTTGGTCGGTAAGCTCTACCTGCCTCGGGTGACCTTCCGGAAAGAAGCTTGGCGCAAGGAGATCCTCACTGAAGACGATAGTTCCTACCAGGTCAAATTCAGCCTGGTCAACTCAGATCCAGAGAGCAACAGCGAAAGCGTGGAAAAAGTCTTTAGCCTGCCGAAATCCGACCAGGCAAGCGGAGCCCGGCCCTTCTTCACTCAGGCGGAGAAAATTCGTAGCCAGGAGGAAGGCAAAGGCCCTGTCGATATTCCCAATATCTTCAATATCCTGCCAACTTCCAGCACATTTGAAGGGGCCTATGCTTATCCCATTCTTTTTGCGGATAATTTTTACATCTTCAAATCCCCTAGCCAGCCATCCGGCTTCGAAGCTTTCTACTATCAGACTGAGCCTGTCGAAGGGACTTCCGACTATATCCTAACCTTGACCAATATCAGTGGGGCAGCCAACCCCTATAATAGGAGCCAACGGCGCTACCGGGTCCAACAATTCGGCCTCGAAAGCCCTGTTCCATTCATAAGCTATACCATGAAGTTCTATACCGATTTAGACCATCCAGACCGGGTCTACCGCTATATCGGCGATGACTTCGGCCAGGGTGGCCAGGGAACAGGCGGCCGCCAAGTCCTCACCAAGGAAAAACCTTATGAAGGCAACCAGGTCAAGCTGCCTGATCAAGACCACAAGCCGGACCCATCAAAAGAAACATCAGAGGCTGGAGCGAGTCAAGGAATAGAGGACCACGATGACATCACTAAGGACAAGCCTTATGAAGAAAGTCAGGTAACCCTACCTGCTAATAAAGAAGAAACTGCCCGACCAGGCAATGAAGCAGGAGGTCAAGCGAAAGAAGCTGACCAGCCTGAAGCGACAAGTCAAGCCCCTTCTAGCCCAAGCTCCACTTCTCCAACCCAGCCAGTAGAAGAGAAGCCAGCTAGCCAAACTTCGCCAGACATCTCTTGGCTTGAACGACTCAGCCAAAGTCTTAAAGATTGGATCAACCGTCCGAGCCAGCGTATCGTCAGACGGCAGACCCAGCTGGCTAAGCAAGATGACCGGCCTGAAGCAGGCAGCTTAGCCCAGCTCATCCAAAACTTCCAGGATCGCTTCCTCCGTCCAAATCCTAACCAGGAGGCAGATACTGCGCGTAACCTATCGCCAGAAGATCGTCCCCTGCGCACCAGACAGGGCCTCAACTTTAAGGAAGCCATCGCCCAGATCTTCCAAACCCCTGTCCAAGCAGCTGTAGAAGATGATAGGCTTGACCCTAACCGCCCAACTAGCCAAGATCAGAAAGAAGGGGCGAAAGTATCGCCTGCTGAAGCTAGTCAAGACTCCGAAAGCCTCCATTCCAGCAAAGAAAAAGAAGACAAGGAAGACCAGCAAGCGAGCAAGTGGCCATTTGCAGGCCTACTCGCCCTCTTGCTCCTCCCCCTCGCCTATTGGTTGAAGAAACGCCAATAAGCGATCCCTCAGCCTAAGAAAAAACGACCAGCCCAATTTAGTCTAGCAGACTAAGTGGGACGGTCGTTTTTTTGCTTTAACGCGGACACTGGTTGGAATAATTGGCCATGGCTTCCACCAGCTGGTCGTAACGTTCCCTAGAGAAGGGGATGGCACTGCCATCGATAAAGGTCAGCTGGCGCTCCTTGCTGTCTAACTCCTGAATATTCTCAACATTAGCTAGGTAGGACCGGTGGCAGCGAACGAATTGCGGATAGTCCGCTTCGATATTTTTGAGGGAATCATAGAATTCAACGAGAGCATCCGGACCCACGAGGCGGATACGGTGGGCAGGCAGGGTCTCAAAGAAATTAATCGCTGCGCTCCGGATCACCTGGGTTTGAGCCCCCTTGCGGATGACAAAAGGGGGAAAGCTCTGCGCTTGAACCAGGCTCCGCTCATAAGCTGTCTGGATACAGGCAATTATTTTGTCCCGCATCTTGTGCGAATCATCCTTCAAGATATAATCCAAGGCCTCTAGATGATAGGTCATGGTGAAGGGCAGGTATTCTTCATAAGCTGTGACAAAGACCAGCTTGGCCTGGGGCTGGTAGCGACGAAGCTTACGAGCCAAGTCTAGGCCGCTCATTTGCTCACCCAAGCGCACATCAATAAAGTAAAGGCTGTCCTGCCTAGCGCTCGTCTGCCTAGCATAAGCGACTACTTCTGCAGCCTCCGGCGTCGCAAGAGCCAGGCGAATGGGAAGATCTTCTTCCATTACAAGATAGTTCTTCACATAAGTCACCATTGCTTCCAAATGCGCCGGATTATCTTCACAAATAATAATTTCAAACATTCGCAAGCCTCCTAACTTCCCTTAATTATAACATGTTGGCCTCTAAGATTCCCAGTCTCAAGCGTTTAGGAGCGATATTTAACGGTTCAGGAGTGATTGTGAGAAGGAATCGAACTTTGCCTCTTCTTACAACTTTCATTGGACAGCCTCCTTTGAAACTAGAGGCATTCAACTTGCGCTCAGAGCCCTTAGTTCAAAGTTGGAAGGATGTTACTTGCTTTGGAATCCCTCGTTCTCAAGTTGCTCCCCACTTGTTTTTAAAGATTATCATAAAGAAAATCGTCTTAAATAATGAAAAAAGCTAGCCCGGCGCAGTTTTGCCGTGCTAGCCTTTCATTGTTATATTCAATAGTTTTGAGTGGTGTTTAACGTACAAGGAAACGCATTCTGGCTTGCGCCCGAGTTCGATCGGTCTGTCTATCCACACTTGCTGGCTCTGTCTGTGGGTTGAATGGTAACAAGCCACACTCGAACCTTCTGTCTGTGGATTGAACAGCATCAACCCACACTCGGATCTTCTGTTTGTGGATTGAACAGCATCAACCCACATTCGGACCTTCTGTTTGTGGATTGAACAGCATCAACCCACACTCGATAGCTCTGTATGAATGTTAGAGGATTGTTTGAACCTAACCGTGCGTCCTCACGTCCTAGTTGGGTTCGACTTGGCAGACTCGGAGTGATTTCACAAGTCAGAAATGAGCGAATGCTTCGCTCTTATTCTGACTTGCTCCAATCATCCGAGTCTAAGCGCCAAGTCTCACACCCTTTTTTTAATACCAACCGTTGTTGTTCCAGAAGGCTAGGGCGTTGTCCCATGAGCCGTAGCGGTTGGCTACGTATTGGTCAGCGACGCGTTCTTGGTTGGCTGGGGAGTGGTCGCCACCGAGGTAGCTAGCTGATAATTGGTAACGTCCGATGTATTGGCCGTTAGTTGCTGTGTAAGAACCGCCTGATTCGCGTTGGGCGATGATTTCTTTAGCGGATGAAGATGAGCCGGTGTAGTTTGAAGCGGCTGGTGCTGCTTGAGCAGGGGCTTCATAGCTGTAAGCTTGTTGTGAAGGTTGGGCAGCTGGTGCGTTAGCGTATGAACTTGCTTGGGCTTGTGGTTGAGCTGCAACTTGGTCATTGTTTTCAGCTTTTTGGCCTTCAGCTTTGACATTGTGGGCCTTACCGTCTTTGTCCACTTCGAAGGTTAATTTTTGGCCAGGTTCGATGAGGTTAGCGTTTTCGATGTCGTTGAGGTCAGCGATCGCATCAACATCAGCGTTTACGGCTGCTGCGATTACGTTTAGGGTGTCACCCCATTGAACAGTGTATTCTTTAGCATCGCCGTCAACAGCTTTAACGTCTGCTTGAACTTGTTCAACTGTACGAGCTACCCATTCAGCTGCTTGAACGTCTTGACCTTGAACCGCTTGGAAAGCGAAACCTGCGATTGCAACACTTGCTCCGAAAAGTACCTTGTTAAATTTCATTTGAGTAAATTCTCCTTTTTCATCTCTTTTTTATCTATATTCTTTCACTTCAGGCGAAGGCATCAGGGCCTTGCCTCGTCGACAAGAAATATCTTAGCACGGCCCCCAAAACAAAAAAAGCCCTCCGACCGACTTGTTAATCAGCCTTAACGCCTCTGTTAACAAGTCTGGAGCTTTTGAAATTTAGCTGAAAAAATGTAAAAATCCTGTAATAAAAAACCTCTTGAATTGTCTTTTGTTAAAAATTACATACCAAATTATGACAAAAAATCCTAAGAATCCTTAAAAGAAAAGCCAAGTTAGAGGAAATTTCCCATCAGAACAGGCTTTCCTTAACTTGGCTGCTTGTAAGAATTGTTATATTTCACCACTAAAGAGCCTTGTTAAAACAATAAACTGGCCGTTCCATGAAGTCGACCAGGTCTTCCTTGAACTGATAACCCACCTTACTATAAAGGTTTTTGTGTTGAGAGATCACATAGAGCTGGCTCTGACCTTGGCTCTTGGCTTCGAGTTCGATCAAGGAGACGAGATGATAGAAGATCCCTTGGCCACGGTAGTTCGGGTCAACATAGACGGCCGCTAGGAAGGGGCCATAGTCGAGGTCTGGCACAATATCCTCCTCTAAGAGCGAAGCAAAGGCCATCAAGCCTCCACTGACATCCGTCACCACTAAGACCATTTCACCCGCCTGGAGCGTCTGGTCCTCTAATTTCTCCGCCAGATAGCCTCCTCCTGGAAAGTCCACACCCTCCATGGCCTCCAGTAAAGACTCCGGCGCCTGGTCGCCTGGACGATAGATCGCTAACATGGTTATAACCCCTCTCTACATATTATAGTTTGACTCTAACACGCCTGGAAGCAAAAACAAAGCCTGCCAGCTTGGCGAAGAAATCATCCAAACTAACAGGCTGAAACAAAGACGGGGAATAAGGACTAAACCGCGCCCTGGTCCGCCAACTTCTTATAGGTATAGAAACAAATGCCGAAAAGAATCAGGTTTAAGACAATCACAATCGCGGCACCAATCCAACCCGCCATAGCGGAGAAGGCACCCAGACCCGCTAAGTGGGTCAGTAAGGCATTGACTAAGGGGATGGCCAAGCTAATGGCACAGGCAATGGTGAAGTTGGTCTTGGTCTGAGGATCAATCTGGAAGGCTCGTAACTTCTGCCATTCCTTATAGAAGAGATAAACCAAAACCACATATAATAGAAGATAGACCACATTCATGAGCCGGACAGGCATGGAATGAGAATAAGCGAAGGTTTGCCGCATCTGGTCCACCATCTCAGGGCCCAACATTTCAAATTGGCTGGCATCGAAAGCCTTAGACTGGAAGGATGAAATCGTGGTAATCAATTGGGAAATTGCATTAAAAATATTAATGACTAAGAAAAAGATAGCAAAACGTTTCAAGCGCCGGATCAGCACTTGGTCTTGGGATAATTCCATAAGGGACCACTCCTTTCTCGAGCTAACCTAAGTATAACAATTCTATTTAATAGAAACAATATTTTTTAAGACAAAAAAAGACCAGCTCAGAGCTGGTCATCTCAACTGGGGTAGCTGGATTCGAACCAACGCATAACAGAGTCAAAGTCTGTTGCCTTACCACTTGGCGATACCCCAATAATAATTGAAATGGTGGGAATAGGATTCGAACCTATGAACCCGAAGGAGCGGATTTACAGTCCGCCGCGTTTAGCCACTTCGCTATCCCACCCGACGAATCAATTTGATTTATCGTACTCAATTATAATAACATCTCAACCTGGGCTTGGCAAGACCTTTTTGATATTTTTTTCGGATTAATTCCTCTCTTGCATCCAATCATAGAAAAGATTGGCTAGGACAATCATAATAATTAAGGTTAGGGTCAACAGGCCAATCAGCTTAAAATCAGACCAAGTAATGGTGCCTATTTCAGTAAAGGGTTGAAAAGGTATCAGAGGAAAAGAAAGAATAGAAATACCAATAAGATACTGATAAAATTTCTTTTTACCCAAATCTTTACGTTTATCCAAAAACTGACCACTGACAAATAATGATAATAAGAAGGTTATTCTCGCTAGCCATTGAAACCACCAAGTAACTTCGGCCTGGCTAATCAAAAAATAAAAGTAAAGCAGCCAGGAAAGGCCTAGCAGCCCCTTCCATAGTGGCCAAAGCTGTTCTTTTCGCATCAAAGATTTCACACTCCCAAACATATGTTAAATTTATAGTGGTAATTACAGTTTAACATATGTTTGTTTTTTTACCATCGAATAAATAATACACTTCCTATCTCCGATTGGTCGGTTTCCCCCACTTGGCCTGGTATTTAGCCTTCTGATGAGCTTTAATTCGAGGCAAAATAATAGCTGTTACCGAAAAGAAAAGCCCCCAAGTTAGGTCTGTCCAAATAAAGGGCCATCCCGTCTCTTTAAAAATTCGAATGAAATAGACCGCAACAATCATGGTCAGGCTAAGTTTTAGGAAATCTTTTACTTGAATTTTCATTTCTCTTTGACACTCCTTTTCATGGATACGCTTTGATTTAATTTTAACAAAGCATTAAATAAAAACCAATTTTTCTTCTAGCTTCCTTTAATAGACCTAACTTCTATCAATAAAATCGATAATCTCTCCAGTCATTTTAAAGATTTCCTAAGCTTTATCCCAGAGCTCAAGGCGGGTTTAGGGGGCCGGGTATGCTATACTTAATAGGTAAGAATGCTTAGGGCATTCGTGAATTAGCTGATAAGGAGGCCTCGCCATGTCCTTTGACTGGTCATCTATTTTTACTTTCCAACACCTCTTCAATCTGATTGATATCCTGATTGTCTGGTTCCTCTGCTACCAATTGCTGAAGGTGATCCGACATACCAAGGCCATCAATATTTTGAATGGGATTTTTGTCTTTATTGTGATTAAGATCCTGAGTTCGGTCTTTCGTCTGGAGACGGTTGATTGGATCATGAACAGTATTATCCAGTGGTCCGTCGTTGGGGTCCTCATTATCTTCCAGCCTGAGATCCGGCGCGGTCTGGAACATTTGGGCCAGCGCCTCTTTACAGCTAAGAGGCAGCAGATGTATACCAATCCCATGGAGGAGATGGTGGAAGAGATTATTGACGCTTCCAAGTACATGGCCAAGCGGCGGATTGGGGCCCTGATCTCGATTGAGCAGGAACAGTCCCTAACCGAATTCGCCAAGACCGGGATCAGCCTGAACGCTGCGATCAGCTCCCAGCTCCTCATTAATATCTTCATCCCCAATACCCCCCTCCACGATGGGGCGGTCATTATCCAAGATGGAGAAATTACTTCAGCCGCCAGCTTCCTCCCCCTCTCAGAGAACCCCGATATCCCTAAGGAACTGGGGACCCGGCACCGGGCAGCAGTCGGCTTGAGCGAGCAGACCGATGCCATTACCGTTGTCGTCTCTGAAGAAACCGGGGGCATTTCCCTGACCTACCACGGCCGGATTATCCGCGACCTCTCAGAAGATGAGCTCCGCCAGAGCCTCCAAGATCACTTCATTGTGGCTGAAGAACATTCCGAAAGCAATATCCTGAGCCGCCTCTTCGCTAAAGAAGAGAAGGAAAGCGAGGCGCATGACGATGAATAAAATTTATGACAACAAGTGGTTGACACTCCTGGTCGCCCTCTTCCTCGCCTTGACCATGTTTGTCTTCGTTAAGGCCGAGCGCTACAATGATAATCCTATTTCTTTCTTCCAGAATGTGAGTGAGAATTCGACGGAAACTATCTCCAATGTTCCCGTCCACATCAAGGGCAATGTCCAAAACTACTATATTACAGGCCTACCCGAAACCGTGGACGTGGAGCTGTCGGGTCCAGCCAATCTCATCCAACAAACCCTGGAGGCTGAGAACTTCAAGGTAGTGACGGAAGATCTGGAACAGCTCGGGCCTGGCCAGCACTATATCAAGCTCCGCCTGGAAGGAATCTCTAAGGAATTACATTATAAACTCTCCCCTTCTAGCGTTAATATCACCATTGCGGAGCTCCAGACCCAGAATTATCCGATCGAGGTCCGGGTCAATAGTGATAAGCTCTCTCCCGACTATGCGGTCGGTAATGTGAGTGTCAACCCCCAAACCGTTACCCTGTCAGGCTCTGGCGACAAGCTCCAGCAGATCAGCCAGGTCTATGTCAATGTGGATATCCCGAGCGATGCCAGCGACTCCTATACCACTTCGGCCACGGTCCTGATCGCGGATAGCCAGGGGCAGATGCTGGATATCAGTGCCGATCCCAAGCAGGTGGAAGTCCAAGTCGATATCCAGTCCAATACCAATACCGTCCCCATCCAATTCGAAGCCGTCAATGGCCGACCTGACACCGACTATGAGATTGAGCCCCTGACCACCCATAACACGGTCCTCTCGGGTGACCCCGCCAGCATCCACCAGCTCAACCGGGTGATGGGCTATGTCGATGTCAGCCAGATTACCAAGGAAGAAGAAACCCAGGTGGACCTGGAATTGCCAGCAGGCGTATCCTCCATGGAACCGGCACAAGTCCGGGTCAAGGTTACACCCCACCGGCAAAACGCTGCCAACCGTCAAGAAGAAGCTGAAAGGAATTCTAGTTCAGCTAGCAGCCAGCGGTCCCAGGAGACCCGGTCGGCAGCTGGCCGCCAAAACGCCCCCAGCCAGGAACAAGACCCCTCTACTTAGACCTTTAAGTTATAACTTCACAGGCTGAAGCTTTCATGTTAAGATGACTTGTGACTTGTACAAAAGAAAAAATCCTCGAATAAACCAATATTAAGGAGATTATTCATTATGCGTAAATATTTTGGAACGGATGGTGTTCGCGGCGAAGCAAACCGCGAATTAACTCCAGAACTCGCCTTCAAATTAGGGCGTTGTGGGGGCTATGTCCTCCTCCAGCATGCCGGTGAACAGAGTGAAAATCCCCGTGTCCTCGTGGCGCGCGATCCACGAATCTCAGGGCAATTACTTGAACATGCCCTCATTTCCGGCCTCTTATCCGTTGGCATTGAAGTCTTCCAATTAGGCGTCATTTCAACCCCTGGGGTGGCCTACTTGACCCGGACAACCGGTGCCACAGCCGGCGTGATGATTTCAGCCAGCCACAACCCAGCTGCTGATAACGGCATTAAGTTCTTCGGTAGCGACGGCTTCAAGCTTTCTGACGACCAAGAATTAGAAATCGAAGCCCTCTTAGACCAGGAAGAAGATACGCTTCCACGGCCAAGTTCTGAAGGCCTGGGTACGGTGAGCGAGTACTTAGAGGGAGCGTCCAAGTACTTGGAATTCCTTGAATCAACAATTACCTCCTCGCTCGAAGGCATGAACGTTTGCATCGATGCGGCCAATGGAGCAACCTCGCCCCTAGTCAACCGTTTGTTTGCTGATCTTGAAACTAATTTTCAAACTATGGCCTCTTCGCCTAATGGTCTGAACATCAATGACGGCGTAGGTTCTACCCACCCTGAAGCTTTAGCCCAAATGGTTCGCGATAACCAAGCTGATGTTGGGATTGCCTTCGACGGTGACGGCGACCGCTGCCTAGCTGTAGACGAGAATGGTCGACTGATTGATGGCGACCACATCATGTTCATCTGCGGCAAGTACTTGAACGAGCGCGGGCGTTTGAAGGATAACACCATTGTTGCCACCGTCATGTCCAATCTCGGCTTCCACAAGGCGACAGAAGCTGCCGGCATCCAGGTTGAAACTACCAAGGTCGGCGACCGCTATGTGGTAGAAGCCATGCGCGAACACGGCTACAACCTGGGTGGCGAACAATCCGGCCATATTATCTTCATGGACCACAATACAACTGGAGATGGCCTCCTAACCGCTGTCCAACTACTCTTCGTCATGAAGCAAACCGGAAAGAAACTCTCCGAACTCGCTGACGAGATGCAGACCTATCCACAAATCCTGGTCAATGTCCGCGTCACCCGCCAAGGCCGTGAGGATGCCATGAAGTCCGAGACCGTTCAAGAAGTTATCCAAGCGGTTGAAGCCGACATGGGCGGCGATGGCCGGATCCTCGTCCGCCCAAGCGGTACCGAGAACCTCCTCCGCGTCATGGTCGAAGCCCAAACCGACGAACTCGCTGCCGACTATGCCAACCGGATCGCCGACCAAGTCCGCCAAGAATTTGGCGTTGAATAAGCAGAGTGTGACAAAAGTCGGGAGACTTGAATCACTGGAACAGGTTTTCGAAAGAATAGCTGTTTTTAAAGAGAAGCAAGACTTAAAGACTAGCTTTTCCAATAATAAAGCGAAATTCGTAAATTTTCACTCAAAGTAAACACTTCCCTTAGCAAGCGGCATCTTCTGATTGCTTATCTGGGGAAGTGTTTTTGTTTTATCTCAGCAAGCCACAATCCAAAGCCCCAAGTGAGGATTAGCATGGCTCAAGCCACACTTGAAAGACCCAATTGTGGGTTAAACGTCAGCAAACCACAGTCTAGCTCTCCGATTGTGGCTTGTAGCTGGAGTAGCCACAATTACGTCATGGGAGTGTGGCTTGACAGCGTTCAAATCACATTAGGGTCCCCCGAATGTGGCTTGCTAGGCCCCAGCATTCAAACAACAATGATATTTTTTATGATTTAAAAAATAATTTACCAGCCCTTGCTAGCTTATTTCATGTGAAGAAGATTTTTAATAATGGACCCGTTGAGGAATAGCCAGGCTTAAGTAATTTCAAAAACACAAGGGAGACTCTCTCGCACACATTTAATTAAAAAAATTACGAAAAAATCTTGACAAGCTTTCGATAGGGGGATATAATATTTGACAATTTGAGCAAAATTTTATTCGCATCCTTTATGCTTGGCGCCAAGCAGGGGGTCGGCACTTTGATTTTAATCAACGTGCTTTTTTTTGGGAAAAAATAGTTATTTTTGGAGGCTAAAAATGCAAAAAGACAAACCGATTATTGCCCTAGACTTCGATACAGTTGACAAGATGGAAGCTTTTATCCAAAAATTCGACGGCCAGGAACTAAACGTCAAGATTGGGATGGAGATGTACTATGCCAACGGTCCGGCCCTAGTGAAGCAACTCAAAGCGGCTGGCCACCACATCTTCCTTGACTTGAAGCTGCACGATATTCCAAACACGGTCCACCGCAGTATCCGCGCGCTGACGGAACTGGGCGTTGATATGCTAAATGTCCACGCTGCGGGTGGGGAAGAAATGATGCGCTGGGCTATGGATGCCATTGTGGAAGCCCAACCTGATCCTGACAAGCGCCCTCTCCTGATTGCGGTCACCCAATTGACTTCAACATCTGAAGCTGCCATGCAGGCCGAACAACTGACCCAAGCGACCATCGAAGAGAGTGTGGTCCACTATGCTCAACTCAGCCAAAAAGCAGGCCTCGACGGGGTTGTCTGCTCGCCCCTGGAATCCCGCCTGATTAAAGACCAAGTGGGTACTGACTTCATCACGGTCACGCCCGGCATCCGTCCTAGCAACTATCAGAGTCAACGGGAAGACCAAGAGCGGATCACTACGCCAGCCAAGGCTAAGGCGCTCGGCAGCGACTATATTGTTGTCGGCCGTCCTATCACCCAGTCTGCTGATCCAGTCCAAGCCTACCGCGACATCACTGCCGAATGGCAAGCCTAAACCGTCACCAGAATAGAAAAGGAGAATCTACCATGTCACAAGCCGAAAAAATTGCCCAAGCCCTCTTAGATATCCATGCCATCTCCCTTCGTCCCAACCAACCCTTTACTTGGACCAGTGGCCTCAAGTCTCCTATTTATTGCGATAACCGCCTGACGATTTCCCATCCTGAGGTTCGCCAGCTCCTCATCGACGGCTTCCTGGCGACGATTAAAGACAAGTGTTCGGATATCGAAGTGGTTGCCGGAACCGCAACTGCTGGTATCCCCCATGCCGCCTTTATCGCCCAAGCTCTCGACCTACCCATGATCTATGTCCGCGATAAAGCCAAGGGTCACGGTAAGCAAAATGCTATCGAAGGCGAATTCGAAAAAGGGGCCAAGGTTCTCATGGTTGAAGACTTGATTTCAACCGGCGGGTCAGTGATCCACGCAGCCCACCAAGTCCAAGAAGCAGGTGGCGAAGTCGTTGCTGCCCTAGCCATCTTCAACTACCTCCTCCCAGCCAGCCGCGAAGCTTTTGCCAAGGAAGACTTCCCCCTCTACACCCTATCGGACTTCAAAACTCTGATTCCGATCGCGGCCAAAGAAGATCCTGAAGTGGAAGCGGCCCGTGACGTGCTGGAGCAATGGTACCAAGACCCCCAAGCTTGGACCGCCAGCCACAGTGACTAGTCAGCCAGTGCTTTAATGAAGGAGGTCATCTTGTGAATCATCCCAATACCAACAGTCAACGCGCCCTCATCGCTGCTATCCTGGCTTCAGGAACCGACGACCTCAATGTCATGTTCCTAGCCTTCTCCATGTCGGCAATTATCGCCCAGCTCGGCATCAACGGCGCCCAAGCCGGACTCATTGCCACCATCACCAACCTCGGTATGCTGGTCGGAGGTCTAGTCTTCGGCGTCCTTGCTGACCGTTATAACCGCTTTAAGGTCTTCAAGTGGACCATCCTCCTCTTCTCTCTGGCTACGGGGCTCATCTTCTTCACTCCTAACCTCGGCTACCTCTACCTCATGCGCTTCCTAGCAGGCATGGGAGTTGGGGGCGAATACGGTGTCGCCATTGCTATTATGGCCAGTATCGTTCCCGCCCAGAAGATGGGACGGGTCAGTTCCCTCAACGGGATCGCCGGTCAGATTGGTTCCATTCTTTCTGCCCTGCTCGCCGGTTTTATCGCTCCCCTCTTCGGCTGGCGCGGCCTCTTCCTCTTCGGCCTCCTGCCCGTCCTGCTTGTGATTTGGATGATCTTTGCTATCGATGACCAGCAAGTCTTTGCGGACACCCAGGCCCGCCAACAAAAGCAAACTGCAGCCCAACAGCCTTCGATCAAGGAACTCTTCCAGACAGCTGAGCTCAGCCGGCAGACCCTGGGACTCATGCTGATGACCACCGTTCAAATCGCTGGCTACTTCGGGATGATGAACTGGCTGCCGACCATTATGCAGGAAGCCAGCGGTGTCAGTGTGAAGGATTCTTCAACTTGGATGATTGCGACCATTATTGGGATGTGCCTAGGCATGTTCACCTTCGGCCGCTTGCTTGACGCTCGGGGACCCCGCCTGGCCTATACTACTTTCCTCAGCCTGTCTGCCCTGTCCGTCTACCTCTTCACCTTTGCCCGGACACCGCTCACTATGATTCTCGGCGGCGCCATCGTCGGTTTCTTCGTCAACGGCATGTTCGCCGGCTACGGGGCCATGATTACCCGCCTCTATCCCGACCACATTGCTTCGATTGCTAACAACGTCATCCTCAATGTGGGCCGGGCAGTAGGCGGCTTCTCCTCGGTAGTTATCGGTTGGCTGCTCGACGTCTCCTCCGTCCCCATGGTCATGCTCTTCCTAGCCAGCCTCTACTTAATCAGCTTGGCCACCATGCTCAGCCTCCCTAATCTCAAGGCTGAAAATTACCAGCGCCCACTCCAACAACTCGCCCATAACCATTAATGGGAAATTAAACAAGTTTCACTCTCTCCTTAACAAATACAAGCAAAAAAAGTCCTAGACAACTTTTAGCCAAGTCGTCCAGGACTTTTTTACTTCTCAATTCTATTAAGGCTCATATTCAAAAGCGAAACGGATGCTTCCAGCACCGTATAATAAGCCAGCTTGTTTCATTTTCTAATATTGCTGATTAGTAATTTAAATGTAAATTTCATATCAGCTAATTTTGAGCAGGAGTGGAGCTTTGAATTTGATCGTTAGCCGTGACCAAGCAAGCGATGTGAAGTAGGGATAGTAGGCGTCAGCCGTACTAGCCCTTTGAAGCTCGCTAGGTGAGGGACCTTGGCCCGAACCGGTGCCACGGCTCTTTAACGATCAAATTCAAAAGCGGAATGGATGCTTCTAGCACCCTTATAATAAATAAGCCGTCTTGTTTTTTCATAACAATTACCCTTTAAAATAGACTTGCTTACTAAGATTCCCCCAACTTTTACCGAAAAGCCTAGACTTTTATTGCTTTTGAACTTACAATGTAGAAATGTGTACTATAATGAAGAAAGAGGGAAAGAGACGAATGATTAAATTGATTGCGACAGCTGAATCCTTGAGCCAAGGTCAGGCCCTGTTGGAAGCCGGCGTCGACTATCTCGTCATTGGCGAAAGCAGCTACGGCCTCCGCTTGCCGGGATATTTTGACCGGGAAGAAATGGCTGAAATGATCCGCATCACGCACCAAGCAGGCAAAGAGGTGATTGTCGCAGCCAATGCTATCCTCCACAATGACAAGATTGACCGGGCCCGCGACTATCTGAGCCAGATCAAGGCCATGAATGCTGATTTACTCATGGTTGGCGACACCGGTCTGATCCAAATCCTCAAAGAAGAGGCCTACCGCATGCCTTATATCTACGATGCCTCTGTCCTTGTGACCAGCCCAGGCCAGGTTAACTTCTGGGCCCAGTACGGTGCGGTCGGCGCCCTGGTTGCCCGGGAAGTTCCCTATGTCGAACTGACTGAGATGGCCCGGGATGCCAAGATTCCACTTATGGTCCAAACTTACGGCGCCTCCTGCATCCACCAGAGCGGTCGCATGCTCCTCGACAACTACTTTAACTTTGTCGGCAAGGACAAGACCGAAGTTGCCGAACACGAGCTCTTCCTCTCCGAACCTAAGAAGGATGAGACCCATTATTCCATCTATGAAGATGACCACGGCACCCATATCTTCGCCAACAACGACTTGGACCTTATGATGTACCTAAACGACCTCCAAAAAGCTGGCATCCAACACTGGTATGCAGACGGCATTTACTGCCCAGGCCAAGCCTTCGTTGAGATTAACCGACTTTTCGCCCAGGCCCGCGATGCCATTGAAGCGGGCCAATGGAACGATGCCTACGCCCTCCAGCTCGACCAAAAAGTGCGCGAACTTCATCCAGATAACCGCGAGCTTTCGACCGGCTTCTTCCTCTTCGACAAGGATACCGTCCAATAAGCGTTAAATTAGAAAGGAAATCAGTGTGACACAAAGTGAATTAAAACGTCCCGAGCTCTTAGCACCAGCCGGGACCCTTGAAAAATTAAAGATTGCTATCCACTATGGCGCCGATGCCTGCTATATCGGTGGCGAGGCTTACGGCTTGAGAAGCCGGGCCGGCAACTTCGACTTCGATGAGATGCAAGAAGCCGTGGATTATGCCCACAAGCATAATGCCAAGGTTTATGTGGCCTCTAACATGGTCACCCATGTCGGCGATGAAGAGGGGGCTGGCGAATTCTTCCGCACCATCCGCGATATCGGAATTGACGCGGTGATTATCTCCGACCCTGCCCTCATGCAGATTTGCGCCAGCGACGCGCCAGGCCTGGAAATGCACCTGTCAACCCAGCAATCTGCCGTCAATTATGAAACCTTGAACTTCTGGGAAGATGCCGGTCTCACCCGCTGTGTACTGGGCCGGGAAGTCTCCATGGCCGAAGTCGCTGAAATTCGGCAAAAAACCAATGTCGAAATTGAAGCCTTCGTCCACGGCGCCATGTGTATCTCTTATTCGGGCCGCTGTACCCTCTCCAACCACATGGCCCACCGTGATGCTAACCGGGGCGGCTGCTGCCAATCCTGTCGTTGGCAGTATGGCCTCTATGACATGCCCAAGCTCGGTGACCGCTACATGGTCGGCAAGGGCGAAGAAGGCACGGATATCGATGAACCTTTTGCCATGTCAGCCGTTGACCTCTCCATGATCAACCATATTCCTGACATCATCCAGAACGGCATCGACTCCTTAAAGGTTGAAGGCCGGATGAAGTCCATCCACTATGTCTCAACCGTCATCAATGTCTACCGCAAGGCTATCGATTCTTATCTGGAAGACCCCGATAACTACCAGGTCCAACAAGAATGGATCGACGAACTCTGGAAGTCTGCCCAACGTGAACTAGCCACCGGTTTCTACTATGGCCGCCCAACTGAGAACGAACAACTCTTCGGCAAGCGCCGCCGGATCCCCCGCTACCAATTCGTTGGCGAAGTCCTAGACTATGACCCAGACAGCCAAATCGCCACCATCCAACAACGGAACAACTTTGGCGTCGGCGACCTCATCGAATTCTACGGCCCCGGCATGCGCCACTTCCAACAAGAACTCACTGCCATGCGCGACGAAGACGGCCAAGCCATCGACCGCGCCCCCCACGCCATGCAAATCATCAGCATGAAAGTCAACCAGCCCGTCAAAGCCCACGACATGATCCGAAAAGAAAGATAAGGGTGTGAGCAAAGGCGGTTAGAAAGGGATGACTGGAGGCAAAAGGAATAAGAGCGGCTCTCAGCCGATCGTTTCCTTTTGCTGAAGTCACGCCCTTTCTGCCTTTGCGAACCCGACTAAACAGGGTGTGAGGGCTGGCGGGAGAAAGAGACCTCTGGAGCCAAAAACCAAAGAAGACTGTAAGTCTTCGGCGGATTTTGGTGAAGAGGAGCTATTTCTGCCAGACCGAATCCTACTAAAGGACCAACAAGCTAGCAAGACCCTTGCTAGCTTGTTTTTATTATGGGGGAGCCCAGTCAGCTTAGTCGCTAACGGAAGGCTCATTCACAAGTTGGCAGACACACAGGGACTCTATTAAATGAACAGCGCCAACAAGCAAACCATCCCTCTAAGCACAAACCGGCAAGCCGACTGCAACAGCGAAAGAGCAGCTCACCTCCACCATTTATTAAAGAAGACAAACTAAAAAGCTCCGAATCCAAGCCAATCACATCTTGGAATTCGAAGCTTTTTTCTTTTTATAGGGGGTACGACTTTAAACGCATACTCCCCCTAGTAACCCATATGAATCTCCGTCGCGGTTTCTTCATTGAACTGACTGTTATAGAGATCAGCATAGAAGCCACCCTTGGCCAGGAGTTCATCGTGGGTGCCGTGTTCGATAATATCCCCCTGCTGCATCACGAGAATCATGTCAGCATTGCGGATAGTGGACAAGCGGTGGGCGATAACGAAGGAGGTCCGCCCCTGCATAATCTTATCCATAGCCTCTTGGATCAATTGTTCCAAGCGGGTATCGACGGAGGAGGTAGCCTCATCGAGGATCAGAATATTCGGATCCGCAATCACCGCCCGGGCGATGGTCATCAACTGCTTCTGACCGAGCGAAACGTTAGAGGCTTCTTCGTTAATTTCCATCTGATAGCCGCCCGGCAAGGTTTGGATAAAGTGGTCCACATTGGCCACCTTAGCCGCTTCAATCACCTCATAGTCGCCCGCTTCCAAGTTCCCGAAACGGATATTCTCCATCACGGTATCATTGAAGAGCCAAGCATCCTGGAGAACCATGCCAAAGTTTCGGCGCAGGTCTTCACGGGAAACATCCTGGATATTCACCCCGTCCAGTTCAATGCTGCCGCCATCAATATCATAGAAGCGCATCAAGAGGTTGATCAGGGTCGTCTTCCCAGCACCGGTCGGCCCAACCACGGCAATCATTTGCCCCGGTTGCACTTCGAAGTTCACGTCTTTCATCAGTGGGTTCTCAGAATCATAACCGAAGCGGACATGGTTGAAACGCACATGCCCTTTAACTGGCCGAGGCAGGGTCTGGCCTTCGCTAGCTGAGCTGATTTCTTCCTCATCCAGGAAGCCAAAAATCCGTCCTCCCGCTGCGAAGGCGCTTTGGATCAAGCCAGACAATTCGGTAATCTGGTTAATCGGCTGGTTAATCTGCCACACATAATTCAGGAAGGCTTGGAGGTTACCAACGGTCAGTACCCCCTGGAAACTCTTCAACGAACCGAATAAGGTAATAACAATATAGGAAATATTGGAGATAAAGCTGAGCAAGGGTTGGAGAATGGTGGACAAGAAACTTGATTTAAAGCCAATATCGCGCAATTGCTTGTTGCGTTTTTTGAATTCCTCAATCGATTCTGCCTGGCGGTTGTAGACCTTGATTTCAGTAAAACCAGATAAGTTTTCTTGGGTATAACCAAAGAGATGGCCCAAAGCATCTGCCTGTTCCTTAAAGATGGGTTGAGAGTAATGAATCACCCGCCGTGCCACCAAATAGCTGACCGGTAACATGACCAAGCTGATCAAGGCCAATTGCCAGTCAAGGAGTAGCATGGAAATCACGGCTAAAGAGATTTGCAAGACCCCAATAAAGAGCTGCATGGCGGACTGCTGCATGGCATTGGAAATCGCGTCCACGTCATTGGTCATCCGGCTTAGGATATCCCCGGTTTGGTTCTGGTCGAAATAAGCCACCGGTAGACGGTTGGCCTTACGCGAGATATCCTGGCGC
Organism: Aerococcus sp. UMB1112A; assembly: GCF_030230715.1. Lineage (NCBI taxonomy): Bacteria > Bacillati > Bacillota > Bacilli > Lactobacillales > Aerococcaceae > Aerococcus > Aerococcus sp. UMB1112A. The sequence goes on from NZ_JASPDS010000009.1 coordinate 69,730, forward strand.
AGATCGTACATAGCATCCTGGGTGGCATTGGTCAGGAAATAAATGCCCAGGTATTGGCCCGCTTGGAAGAAGAGCCCCCGTACCAGGTAAATGGCTAGGATCCGAATCAAGTAAGGGAAGTTGATCCCTGCTCCAGGGACCCCCTTGACCATATCCATCACATTGTTGGCTACTTCTGTAATCGCTAAGCCGAGGACAAAGGGTTCTAAAGCATTGGCGACAGACATCACGACAGTGGCGAAAATCGCCAGGTAGAATTGTAAGCGATAGGGCCGCAGATAGGTCCAAATACGCTTCATGAGTTCACTAGATTTCATCGAGCCAATTCCTCCTCACTAAGTTGGGATGAGGCAATATCGTAATAGAGCGGGGAGGTCTTCAGAAGTTCCTCGTGGGTGCCTCGTGCCGCAATCTCCCCGTGGTCGAGCACAATAATCTGGTCCGCATGCATGATCGTCCCCACACGCTGGGCCACAATAATAGTGGTCGCTCCCTTGGTCTCTTCCTTGAGGCTTGGCGGACAGCCGCATCGGTCTTATAGTCGAGAGCGGAGAAGGAATCGTCAAAGATATAAATCTCCCGTCCCCCGATAATGGACCGGGCAATAGACAAGCGTTGCTTCTGTCCACCTGATAAGTTACTCCCGCCCTCAGACAGCTGGGTATGGTAGCGAGTCTCTAAGCGCTCGATAAATTCACGGGCCTGGGCAATGGAGGTTGCTTCATCCATATCATATTCCGTCGCATCAGCCTTGCCGTAGCGTAAGTTGTCGGCAATCTCCCCCGTGAATAAGTTAGCCTTCTGCGGGGTAAAGCCAATCTTGTCCCTCAAGACAGCCAGGTCCAAGTCTCTAACGTCTACCCCATCAACCAGGATAGCCCCCTTGGTCACATCGTAGAAACGTGGAATCAACTTGACAATGGTTGATTTCCCTGAACCTGTTGATCCGATAAAGGCCACCGTTTCCCCTGCCTTGGAGCTAAAGGAAATATCTCTCAAGACCGGCTCTCTAGCATCCGGATAAGCAAAGTCCACATGACGGAACTCCAAGCGCCCGCTGCCATCGGTCTCCATCACAGGCTGGTCAGGATTTTCAACCGTAATCGGCGTGTCCAAGACTTCCTGGAGGCGGCCAGCCGATACCACCGCCCGCGGATACATCATATAAATATTGGCAAAAAGCATGAGGGAAATCAAGATATGGAAGGCATACTCGATGAAGGCAAAGAGATTCCCCACCTGGAGCTGGCCATGTTCAATATAACGCGACCCCACCAACATAATCATAATAATCGTAACATTAATGAGGAAACTGAAGATAGAAGGGGTCACCGCCACTAACTTGAAGAGCTTCTTGGTCAGCCCTTTATAGAGGCTGGCCACCTTGGCGAAACGCTTCTCAAAATAGCCTTGGCGGTTGAATGCCCGCACGACCCGAGTCCCTGTAATGTTCTCCCGCAAGCTCTGGTTGATCTGATCCAAACTCGCCTGCTGGTCTTCCGAGATAGGCAGAGTCAGTTTGGACATAAAGAGGACCAAGAGTAGGATAATCGGCACAATGGGGATAATATAAGCCTCTAATGCCGGCGAAATGGTCGTAATCATAAAGATCGATGCCGCAATCATCAAGGGCGATGTCATCCCAGTCCGCAACATAATTTGCGTAAACTGCAAGAGAATAAAGGCATCCGTTGTAATTCGTGTCGTTAACGACGGCACCCCAAGTTCTTGGAATTCATGGTGCGACAGTGACTGCATCTTCGCATAGACATCATTGCGGATCTTCATGGTCATATCGTTGACGATCTTACTAATAAAGTAAGACGCCATCAACTGGCCCACTACCCCAACTAAGGCAAAGACCACCATATAGGCCATATAACGGTAAAAGACAGACATATTGCCTGCCACAATGGCGTGGTCAATAATAAAAGCGACCATGGTTGGTAGGCCTAGAGTCACCGCTACAAAAGCAGCCATGCCTAGAAACAACATCAATAAGTCGCCAGGATATTTCTTCAGATATTTCCAAATAAACTTCAAAGCGCAACACCCCTCCATTTATAAATAATCATGGAGCCATCAACATTAGCTCGCCTAGTCATTATAGGGGCTTACCAGCAAAAGTTCAAGCTTGCCTACTCAAAAAATCCTGAAGCTTTACCACATCGTATGAGTGAGCATCTCTTACGCTTTTGAAGCTGATCCTTAAATGTTTAGAGGCAACTGCTTACACCCTGTAGTCAGGCTCAGGCTAGCAGAAATAGTTTCTCTTCACCAAAATCCGCCGAAGTCTTCCAGACTTCTCTGTTTTTTGGCTCCAGAGGTCTATTTCTAACCGCGCGCTCTCACACCCTAGTCGGGTTCGCAAAGGCAGAAAGGGAGTGACTTCAGCAAAAGGAAACGATCGGCTGAGAGCCGCTCTTATTCCTTTTGCCTCCAGTCATCCCTTTCTAACCGCCTTTGCTCACACCCTAGGAAAAAAGAAAAAGGCTGGCCTTTCCACAGCTCAGCCTCTTTCGCTATCTTTCAATTTGGAGGAGAAAGATATGAAGAAAAGTTTATTTGGGTTTGTTGGGTATGTTTATACTATAAGGGTCCCCTGTGAATTAAGTGTGAATTTTTCCTTAGCCCTTTTTGAAAAAAATACTAGGATTTTCTAAAGCTCTTGGTCGCTCATTTCTTCTGCCTTAGCCTGGATCAAGAGAGCCCGCTCAGCCTCCGAAATCTCCTCCCGGTTGCGACGGAGGGTGAAGTGGTCAGGTACCGGGTCAAAGCCGCCCTTAATGAAAGGATGGCAGCGGCAAATCCGGCCCAGCCCCATTAAAGTTCCCTTCAAAGCCCCGTGCTTATCCAGGGCTCGCAGCATATAAGCCGAACAAGAGGGATAGTAGCGGCAAGTGGCAGGAAATAAAGGCGAAATATAGGCCCGGTAGAAGCGAACGGGGGCTTGGAAGAGGGCCTTAAGCATGGCCAGCCTGACTCGCTTCCACTTGGTCGAGGAGTAGGGCCTGCTTCAAATCATTAGCAGCCTCTTCACCGGCAAAACGTTCCACGAGCTTGAGGGCAAAGTAAGTCGCCGTCGCAGGTCCCCTCGAAGTCATCAACTTAGCGTCTTCATCGACGACCACTAAGTCTTCCTTATGGTCTTTAAAGTGAACAGTCTCTTCAATCCCTGGATAGCAGGTTCCCACAGCTTCTGCCGCAATTCCTGCAGCTTCCAAGATCAGCGGAGAGGCACAGATGGAAGCCAGCCACTTCCCAGCTTGATGGTGGCTTTGAACTAAATCAAGGACAGCCTGGTCTCCAGCTAACTGTTTCGAAGCAGGCATCCCCCCTGGCGTAACGATCAAGTCATAGAGACTGGGGTCAACGTCAGCCAGACGCTTGTCCGCTTGGATGTGAATCTGGTGGTCTCCCACCGTCTCCAGTTCGTCCGACACAGAAACCATATCAATTGCGAGCCCAGCCCGGCGGAACCAGTCCACCACAGTTAGAGCTTCCACTTCTTCATAACCACTTCCAAGTAAAATCATTGCACGCATCATAGATTCCTCCTTTACTTAACTTAATTATAGGACTTTCATCAAATTTTGTGAAGCGAGGCTATTGCAGTCTTCTTCATCAAACAAAAAGAAGCCAGGCGACTTGTCCTAGCTTCTCTACTGAGCAGCTCACCTGCTCTTCTATATCATGTTTATTGAACGCGTGAAGAGCCAGAGTAGTCGCTTGCTTCTTTGCGGCGACGCGCTTCTTGTTCACGTTCCTTATCGCTCTTATTCTTTTCATAGTCGCTCTTGGTGTAGACTTCGTTAACATGCATGTTAACTTCAACAACCTTCAAACCAGTCATATGTTCAACGTTTTCGCTGACAACTTTAATGGTATCTTTAAAGGCTTTTTGTAAGTCCTTACCGAACTCCCCAACCACTTCAAGGTCGAGAGCTACTTCTTTCTTACCAACTTCAGCACTTACGCCACGAGTTTCATCTTCCCCGTTATCTGAGAAGAAACCTTTGATACCTGAAGTCATGCCACCTTTTAATTCTAAGATACCATCAATGTTTTGTACGGCATAGTTAGCAATTTTTTGGATGACTTTATCTTCATAGGTTAATTCATTTTCATGTTGAACTTGTTCAGACATTAATAACTCTCCTTTACTTATACTATTACTTTAGTGCTATCTTCACTTTAACAAATATTTCTTCAGAATGAAACCAATATCACTTGATATTGAAGAATTTTAACCAAGCGTTAAGGTCTAATTCTCCGTCGAAGTAAGCGCCCACACAGTAGGCAGCCCCCATCACCACAAAAATCAGCAAGCTCTCAGCGAAGCCAATGCTCATCCATAAGAGGGCAAAAATAAAGCCGAGTACTGCACCAATAATCCGACCACTGTATTGGTCCCAAACTTTCTTTACTTGTTCATTATCCATAATTTGACTCCTCCTGACTATCTAACACGTGGTTGCGCTGGCCGGGTCAAGTGCTTGGCTTGACGACTCTCTGCCGGGCTCACTTGGTTAATCTTGACATCAATCCGGTGCACATCGAGGTGCAAGGTCCGCTGTACGGCTGCTTGAACGCGCTCTTGGATCAATTGACCGAGCATTGGCACATTATCCATCTCACCAACACTCACTTGGATATCGATTTCTGTATCCTCAGGTTTATCGTAGATGGTCACCTTGGCATCTGGATAGTAGATATTCCCCACATGCTTGACTGCACTCAAAGCTGTTGCTTCGATAGCTTGCTTGGATACATTCATATCCCCGCGCGACGCATCCATCACCATTCTCCGGTGCTTACTGGCAACAAATAGCGCTCTGAAGAATAGGAAGACGCAGTATACCAAGAGTAGACCTAAAATCACGGCCACGACCAAACGTAGGGTCCAATTTCCAACTAGGTAACTAATCGCGAAGGCGGATAGGTAAGGAATTGGGTAGAACAAGGAAATGGCGGCAACTAGGGCCAAAATAAAAATTAATGTAACGACAATCTGGATAAAACGACGAAAGCCTCCCATTGAGATCCCTCCACTCTGAAACAAAATATTGCTTTCTTAATACCTTCATTTTAGCGGATACAAGACACAATAAGCAAATTATACGCTTGCAAAAAGGGTATTTTTTGGGATCTAAAGCGTCTATTCGCTTAAAAGCAGGAAAATGTCTGATAAAAAAGAGACTGGAACTCTTGTCCCAGTCTCCTATCACTAGCTTAAAATCAGAATTAATTATTTACCTTTGTGATACCTAATAAAACTAAAAACATAAGTTAGAACAGCCAGAAAGAACAGCCAAGTTGATCCAGAGAATATAGCTTCTTTCCAGGTATAGCCTAGGTAAACCTGCAAAACAATCCAGAAAACAAGTAGACCAACATCAAGGATTAAGACAAAGGGTGAATATATAGCTTTCTTTCTCATTTGACCACTCCTCTTATCCTCATCCTAACAGGTCTTTTAATCGCTTTCAAATGATTTGAATCTAGCGGCTATTAGTTGCCAAGCTATCCTATCATTTAATAGGAGGCAAGAAATAGACCACCATTGAAATAGCCCCCCAAAACTCCATCCAAGTTTTGGGGTCATCACTTGACTGATACGATTAATCCACCATAGCCGTCAAGAGCTCGATATAGCGCTTGGCCAGGTCCGACTGCTTGCGGTAGCTGGCGTGGATATAGCCGATATGGTTGGGTTCTTGGTCGCGGACAGGGATGGTCCGCATCATGGTCTTGAAGGGGGAGCTCAGGATCCCTGAGCCAATCAGATAGGCATCGGTATTGACCAGGACATTGATGGAGCTGCCGCGGTCAGACACCATAATTTGCTGCTGGTCCTTCTTGTCCCCTTCAACCACCTCTTCCGAGAATTGCAGGGTATTGCTCTCCTTCTGCTCAAAGCCAAGGGAGGGATAGGGCTCCAGGTCTTCCAAGCTCACACTGTCTCGGTCAGCTAGGGGGTGGTCATGGCCCACAAAGATATGGACTGAGAATTCACCCAACTCCACAAAGTCCAGCTCATGGCGGTTCAGGTATTGCTGGATGACTTTCTGGTTATTGGGATTCATGTAGAGAATGCCCAATTCGCTGTAGGCTGACCGCACATCGTGGAGGACTTCCTTGGTTGAGGTTTCCAGCAAACGGAAGTCTGTCTGCGAGGTGTCCGATTCCGCAATCAGCTGGGAGAAGGCCTCGGAGGCAAAGTCATAGTGCTGGCCCGACACCGAGAAAATCTGCTTGCCCGTTGGCTCCAGGTAGCGTTTCTCCAAGACATCCACTTGGGAGAGGATGTCCCGGGCATAGGAGAGGAATTCGCTCCCTTCCGGTGTGATATAAATCCCCCGCTTGGTCCGCTCAAAGATCTGGATCTGGTATTCTTCTTCTAATTCTTTAATCGCAGTGGATAGACTGGATTGAGCCATGTACAGGCGGCGGGCAGCCTCCCGGAAGGACCCACTATCTGCTGCCACTACAACATACTTTAATTTATGAAAATTCATTGTCGCACCCCTCGCCTCTCTTCTTATCATCACTTACTATACAAAAATAAGCGCACTTGCGCAAGAAGAAAATAGGGACCCCAATCTCGGAGTCCCTATTTTCATCACTTATTCCTTCATTTAACGAGTTCCCAAAAAAGGGCCGAAAGCTTATCAAAACAAGCTTCTAAGCGGTCATTTTAATCCTTGGACCGAATCACTGACACCTAAAAGCGAACACTGCTTATCGAAATTCCAAAAGTTCCTGATTAGCGCACCACGAGGACATCACAGTGGGCATGGCGGACAATATAGGATGACACAGAGCCTAAGAGGGCCCGACGAATGCTGCCTTTACCGGTTGAGCCCACAACAATCAGATCGATATCATTGGCCTCAGCATAGGACACAATCTCATCCTTGGCTTCACCTCTGAGCAGCTTAATCTCGGCCCGATCAAAGCCCAGGGACTTGACATAAGCTTCATCCTCTTCCAACTTGATCCGGTTCTTGTCATATAAGATATCGCTCAGCTTGGTATAATCGCTAGCATCCGTATAAGCACCGAAGTCATCAATCACGTTCAATATAGTCAGATCAGCTCCATGGTGTTGGGCTAAGTCAACTGCTGCTTCTAAGGCCGCTTTGGCGGGTGTCGACCCATCCACAGGGGCTAGAATACGTTTAATCTCTTTCATTATAATCCCCTCCGTGAACTATTTTTTCTACTAACCTAATTATAGCCCAAAAGCAGAGGGAAGCAAGCGCTTTCTAGACCCTTCGCTTAATTTTTCTTATCGAAGTTAATGGCGTCATATTTTTCAGGATTTTCCTGGAATTTGCGGACAACATAAGGGCAGAGAGCCTTAATTTGCTTGCCTTCTTTGGACATTTCAGCCACCAGGTGGTCCAGCAACTTACCCGCAATTCCTTGCCCGCGCAAGCTCTCATCGACAAAAGTATGGTCGGCAATCACAAAATCCTCGGAAGCTGGGGAATAAGTAATTTCAGCGATTTTTTCGCCTTCGTCTGAACGAATTACATAAGCGTTGTTTTCTTTGACAATTTCATTAGCCATTCGACATCGCTCCTTTCTAAGTCCTATTCTAACATCTTTTAGCCCAATTGCCTCGTCAGAGCCTTGCCTCTTTGCTTTTGCCTTGGAAGAGCTTATACTAGAAGAAAGGAGTCGATCACATGGGATTCAAATTCGATATCACACAGCTCAAGGGCTTCGGCGACCGCTTTGACCTAGCCCAGAAGAAAAAGAAGACAAAAGAGGCAGTGGATGCCAGCGACCTGGACCAGCTCTTCAGCAACAGCTTCCTCCAGGCTCATTCCGACCTAGTCTCCAAGGGTGACCTCCTGGCCCAAGTCGGAGTGGACAGTCTGGAAGCCATGGAAGATTTGCCCAGCGACCAGCTGGACCCCATCATTGCGGCCCATAGCCCCTATGATAGCTATGAAAGCTTCAAACTAGCTGCTATCCGCTACCAGCAGGAGTAAACTAAAGATGTGGTTCTTAAACAAATTATGCTAGTGAGCATCCGTTGCGCTTTTGAATTTGATCGTTAAAGAGCCATGGCACCGGCTTGAGCCAAGGTCTCTCGCCTAGCGAGACTCAAACGGCTCGTATGGCTGACGCCTACGATCCATAAATTCGCTTCGCTTGCTTGTTCATGGCTAACGATCAAATTCAAAGCTCCACTCCTGCTCAAAATAGCTGATATAGAAATTATTTTTAATTACTAGTTACCAACACTAATAACAAGAAAAACAAGAGCATTAATTCTTATCAAAAGGCTGTGATTATTGTCACTGCCTTTTTTACTTGACTTTGTTTGTCTTCTAATAAGAAAAATGATATCATAATGATATCAAATAGAATGGAGGACGTTGAAATGAAGAAGAACCAGAACCAAATTGACCAGCTGGGCCAGCAGTTGGACCACAGCGATAAGATCGAAGAGAAGGTGCTTGTCGGCAAGCAGAAGGGCATGGTCGTCTTGACCGCCTATTTCGTCTTACTAGTGGTCGCCGTCCTAGCCTTTATCTGGGGCATTAACCAAGACGGTAACCAGGCCGGATCCAACCTAGTGATTGGCTTAGCCCTGGCTTATATCGCCTTCGCTTGGATCTTACTCTTTGGTCTCAAGGTCCTCAAGCCCCAAGAAGCCCTGGCCCTGACCCTTTTTGGCCATTACTACGGGACGCTCAAAGGCGCAGGCTTCTACTATGTCAACCCCTTCGCCCAAGCCTTTAACCCAGCGGCCCAGACCAAGCTAGGACAGAGCGGGGATGTGAGCGAACAAACAAGCGGGGCCAGCCAAGATAAGGAAGCCATTAGCTTGAACCTCAATCGTCAGGATAAGAAGATCTCAATGAAGGTCATGACCCTCAACAATTCCAAGCAAAAGATCAATGACTATCTTGGAAACCCGGTTGAGATTGGTGTCGCGGTTATTTGGAAGGTCAGTGACACGGCCAAGGCGGTCTTCAATGTCGATAACTTCAAGGAATACCTCTCCTTACAAACAGATACTGCCCTGCGCAATATCATCCGCCAGTATCCCTATGACGTCAATCCTCGCGTTCCTATCGACACTAGCGGGGACGGCGAACCTGACGATGGGTCCTTACGCGGGTCTTCCGAGATTGTGGCCCAGCGCATCAAGGATGAAATCCAAGACCGGGTAGAATTCGCTGGCTTAGAAATCCTGGAAGCCCGGATCACCCACCTCTCCTATGCACCAGAAATCGCAGCTGCCATGCTCCAACGCCAACAAGCCTCTGCCCTGATCGATGCCCGCGCCATGATCGTGGACGGCGCAGTCGGCATGGTCGATATGGCCCTGGCCAAATTAGAAGAAGAGTCCGTCGTCGAACTCGATGAAGAACGCAAGGCTGCCATGGTCTCCAACCTCCTCGTCGTCTTATGCGGAAATAACGACGTCTCACCCATTGTCAATTCAGGGAGCCTCTACTAGCCTTGGCTAAGAAGAAACAAGTCCCCCTCCGGATTTCCGACAAGCTCTACCAAGAACTCGCAGCCTGGGCAGAAAATGATTTCCGCTCGATCAATGGTCAGATCGAATATCTTCTCACCGCCTGCGTCAAACAGCACAAGAAGAATGGCAAGTACGTGTCTGAAAGCCAGGACGACCACTTCGAACCTGAGCTTGACTAGGGAATATGCCTTCTATCATGACGAAGCATTTCAGCATATATATCGTAAGAATTGCAGGTGAACTTATAGTCAAAGTTCCAGCTGCTTATCCATCAACCATTACCGGCAAAAGGCCTTTAACGCACAAAAAGGAAGCCCAAAGTTATCGCTTTGGCTTCCTTTTTTCTTCTTCTATAAAGATTTAGCGTACAGCATCAAAAGCCTGTTTCAAATCAGTCACCAAGTCCTCATCAGATTCGATCCCCGTCGAAATCCGTAAAATTTCATCTGTCAACCCGTAAGATAGCCGGACCTCTTCAGGAATATCCGCATGGGTCTGGGTCTTAGGATAGGTAATCAAACTCTCCACCCCACCCAAGCTCTCCGCAAAGGTAATAATATCTAGAGCTTGGAGGAAATCACTAATTAGGTCCGTATCTTTAATCGCAAAGGACAGCATCCCCCCACGGCCAGGATAATTAACCGCTGTCACCAGGGGCTCCTCCTTCAGATAGTCCACAATGGCGCGCGCATTCTTCTCATGCTGCTTGAAGCGAAGGGCCAGAGTCTTCAAGCCCCGAATTACCAACCAACTATCAAAGACACTCAAGGTCGAGCCCGTTGTGTTCAATTGGAAGTCTAATTTTTCCCCCAGGTCGTCGCGCGAACAGACCACCAAGCCAGCTAGAACATCATTGTGGCCAGCCAAGTATTTAGTAGCCGAATGCACAACGACATCTGCTCCAAGCTCTAAAGGCCGTTGGATAATCGGTGTATAGAAGGTATTGTCGACCACTAAGAGCGCACCGGCTGCCTTGGCCAATTCAGCAATAGCTTCAATATCAAATTCCACCATCAGCGGATTGGTTGGTGTTTCAATGAAGACCATGGCCGTCTCTTCCTTCAAGGCAGTCTCCAAAGCTGCTTGGTCCAAACAGTATTCAAATTGATAGATCCCTAATTCTTCCATATGGTGGAAGTAACGGTAAGACCCCCCGTAGAGATCTTGGAGGGTAACAATCCTGTCGCCAGCCTTTAAGAGACCTTCCAGGACTAACTGGATAGCTGCCATCCCTGAAGCCGTTGCGAAGCCATATTTGCCCCCTTCGAGCTCTGCAATCCCCGACTGTAAGACATCTCTAGTCGGATTCGCGGTGCGCACATAGTCATAGCCCGTCGATTCCCCCAAGTGTGGGTGGGCATAAGCCGTACTGAGATAGATCGGCGTATTAATCGCCCCCGTCCGCGGATCGCTGTGGTTACCTAGCTGCGCCAAAATCGTTTCAACATGTTTCATATTCATCTGCCCCTGTTCTCTATATTTATCATTCATCATAGCATGGAATCCTTAGCTAAAAGCGATTAATAAGAGAACACCTATGTTCGCCAAAAGCGATCAATCATTTTTCCTCCTGATCACAATCAAAAACACCCCAGCTCGCGACATAAGCTAGGGTGCAGCTAGGCAATGACAAAGATTGCCGGCTAATTTTAATAAAAGAAGTAAGTGATCACTAACATGGTAATTAAAGCAACGAAATGACAGCCACCGACAATCGCAAAGGAATCACGATAAGTCGACTTCTGAGGCAGATGCGTTAGAGAACTAAAGGTAATGTAAGCTCCGGCATGGGGGAGGAGAGCAAAGATTGAAGATGCCACACCTGAGATCCGGTGAACGACAACAGGGTCAACCCCCTCAGCAATAATCTCTGGTGCCATCGTATTGACTAAGATCCCCACCGTCCCTGAAGAAGAACCAGTAATTGCCCCCAAGGCAACGGACACAATAGTCAAGCGTAAGACTGGGTTGGCAAGAACACTGTTTAAGAAGGTCACAATGAAGTTAAAACCTGTCGATTCAATCAAGACCGTCCCGAATGCCACCGTACTCCCCATAGCTAGGGTTGGCATTACAGCATCTGCTGCCCCCTCATTCAAGAGTTCCTTATCCGAAGAATTCAAATACTTTCTGAAGAAAATAGCACAGAGTAAAACAGCCGCTAGGAGGGCAATGACAACAATATTAGTCACTTCACTAAACATAAAGATAATCGCAATCAAGACTAACATCGGCAAGATACTCAAGAAGAAAGGTGGAATATCTTCCTCAGCCACTTCCTCTTCATCCAGATCAGATTCATCAGGATCTTCCATCTCTTGGTCCGTATCCTCCAGGTAAGAATAGAAAGTCTCATCATTGGCCAAGCTCTTATCTAGACGGAATTTCATATAGACTACCCCATAAATAAAGGCTACAATCGACGCCCCGAAACCGAGCAATTTCCCAGCCGTCATCGATGTACCCAGAGCTTCTGCTGGGATAACATTGGTTGGTGAAGGGGTCCCTGGCAGCATGGTCATCGTAATCGACGCCACCCCTAAGAAGACAGGGATACAGATCAAGCGCCAGTTAATATCCAGTTCCTTAAAGACCGAGTGAGCAATTGGGATAATCGCAAAGTAAACAATTACCGAATTGATCCCCCCATAGGAAATTAAAAGCCCAATAACAGCGAGAGCAAAGAGGGCATTAAAAGGTTTGTCCCGGCCCACAATCTTTAAGACTGTCCGCGCAATCGAAGTCGTCGCATGGGAATCCTGCATGTACTGTGACAGAATCGTCCCCAAGATAAACAGTGCGAACATACTGACAAAGAAATCACCCACTGAAGCCAGATAAGACTGCTCAGGTCTGAGCATCCATTCCAATACATTCATGCGATTCGTTACTAAGACTACCATTGTCGCTAGAGGAGCCCCAATTAATATATTGAGCCCCTTAGCTGAAAAGAGGATAATCAAACAGATGGCGGCTAAAACGCCAATAAATCCAATAATTTCCATAATAATCTCCTTATATTAAGTTATACATTCTAATTTAGTCTATCAAATAAAAAAATAAATTGCGAACATGACCGCTTAAATTAACCAATAAAGCAAGAAAAAAGGCCTAGTTTGAACTAGGCCCCTTAAATGAAGCTACAGATGGGATTTGAACCCACGACCTCCGCCTTACCAAGGCGACGCTCTACCGACTGAGCTACTGCAGCAAACTATAAAAGAAAAACTCCGCAAGTAGGACTCGAACCTACGACATCTTGATTAACAGTCAAGCGCTACTACCAACTGAGCTATTGCGGAATAATAAACTGCGCGGCAGCGTCCTAGTCTCACAGGGGGCAACCCCCAACTACATTCGGCGCTAAGAAGCTTAACTGCTGTGTTCGGCATGGGAACAGGTGTGACCTTCTTGCCATTACCACCGCACAATTTCTATTTAGTTGAGAAAAGCTTGTTCTCTCAAAACTGAATCTGCTCGTAATTACCCAACCACTCATACAATCTTATCCTTTGGATAAGTCCTCGACCGATTAGTACTGGTCCGCTCCATATATCGCTATACTTCCACTTCCAGCCTATCTACCTGATCATCTCTCAGGGGTCTTACTACTTTAAAAGTATGGGAAATCTCATCTCGAGGGGGGCTTCACGCTTAGATGCTTTCAGCGCTTATCCCTGCCGCACATAGCTACCCAGCTCTGCTCCTGGTGGAACAACTGGTACACCAGCGGTGCGTCCATCCCGGTCCTCTCGTACTAAGGACAGCTCCTCTCAAATTTCCAACGCCCGCGACGGATAGGGACCGAACTGTCTCACGACGTTCTGAACCCAGCTCGCGTACCGCTTTAATGGGCGAACAGCCCAACCCTTGGGACCGACTTCAGCCCCAGGATGCGATGAGCCGACATCGAGGTGCCAAACCTCCCCGTCGATGTGAACTCTTGGGGGAGATAAGCCTGTTATCCCCAGGGTAGC
>NZ_JASPDS010000043.1:0-2821 GCF_030230715.1 Aerococcus sp. UMB1112A
CTCCTATATAGACCTTGTTTGTAATAATCCTATTGACCATTTTTGCGTCCCATTTAGAGTCTTTAACAATAAAACCAGTAGTATGATTATCGCCAGAATTTTCTTTATGCTTAGATGGTGTTACACAACCTATGCTATTTAAAAAATCTGCAATAGCCTTAGATGAATAACCATCTATCTTCATATTGAAAATTCTTTCAATTATGTGTGAAACTTCTGTATCAACGACTAACTTATGTTTGTTTTTGCTATCCTTCTTATAACCAAAAGGAGCAAATGCACCAATAAATTCACCATTCTTCCTTTTAATTTCTTTTGAAGATTTAACCTTCATAGAAATATCCCTACAATAAGAATCATTAATAAAGTTTCTTATTGGAAGAATTAAGTGTGTATCGCTTACATCTGCATTTTCACTGTCATAGTTATCGTTTACGGATATAAACCTTATACCTTTTTCTGGAAATATCTTTTGTAGATATTTACCTGATTCGATATAATCTCTCCCAAAACGAGATAAGTCTTTCACAATAATTGTTTTGAACTTCTTTTCTTCAAGATCTTGAATCATCTTCTTAAATTTTGGTCTGTCAAAATTAGATCCTGAAAAGCCATCGTCTACATATTCAGCAACAACTTTAAAATCATTGTCCCTTGCATATGATTTGATAATCTGTCTTTGATTTGAAATAGAATTACTTTCTGTGCTATCTCCATCCTCTCTTGATAAACGAAGATACATACAAGCAAATTTTTCCATCACAAAACCTCCTTAATTTGTATTTGGGCAAATAGTCATTAAGGAGTTCTTCTACCACTTATATTTTACCGCACCCAAGTTTTTAAGTCAGCACCCCAGCTTATAGTCTTATACAAGCTCTACATAAATAAAGCTCAACAATATCTAGTAAGTCGAGGGACTCTTTATCACTTTGAGTGTAAGTAATTTTTTTAGAATAATCTTCTTTTGATATTTGCTCTTTAGGTTTATATTTCTTCTTTTCTTTTGTATTCATAGGTTTTACCTCACAATATAAAATTAAAGTTTTTTGACATTGACAAGTGCCTTGGATTAGCAACATAGGAATCTCACCTCCGCCTCTGTTCAGGATGAGCCGGCTTCAACCTTAGAAGTATCATTATCCTCATTTTCTTCATAGCGAATAGGGTATCCCTCCCTATATTCAAACTCTTACTTATCGCTCCCTTTCTTCTTCCCTTGCTTTTAGCTTAGCAGTACTTGTTTTGCCGAATTATCCAGCAGAAAGATCTTGGCGGATAGGTTATCACGCTCCAAAAATGATTAATGTCTTGTCTTGGTCTATTCAGTTGTTAAGGTTCAAAATTTATCGAGAGTTATTAATCTTTTTAAATTTTGACCATCAGAAAATACTTATCTTGATGAAACAAAATTGTTTAAAATTACCCTCTTATACTTAATAGTGAAAAGAAGTCTTTCTTGGTAACCAATTTTCAAAAATAAATTTGGTTAAATAAAAAGGTCCAATTCCCACTGTATAAGTAACAGTGAAAATTAGACCCTCTTGGCAATTGTCATCTAAAAGTCTTCCAACATTTCCTTTAGTTTTTCTAAGACTTTATTACACCTTTTAATAACGGCTGGATGAGAAATATTCAGTTTAGCAGCTACTTCTCTAATTGTTTCTTCTTTATAAAAAAGACTTTCTATCAAATCCCTTTCAACAGGATTGAGTTTAGAAATAGCTCTTCTTACTTCTTCAATCATTTCCTTTGTTTCGATAATTTTTTCAACATCAAATTCCAGATCTTCTAAATTTTCTTCAAAATTACCATCATGATCATAGGAACAAAAAAAGAAACAGTTATTTAACCTGTCTCTTCTCGTTTGATATTTCTCTTTATTCAATTCACTATGATAAGCAAGATATACTTCCTTGCTAACAAATACTTTCTTTCCTTCTACAAATAAATAATATTCTTTGTTCATTAATTTTTCCTCCTTGTTGACATGAATTTCTTTTGTTTGAAAATAAAATTCACACAAGGAGGGCTTCTAATTCTATGCATATACTCTCCTGGGCATAAAAAAAGACCGAAAGAAAATAAATTCTTTCAGTCAATGAATGCCAATATTAAATTTAGGTGCTAATCACCCATCATGGATATTATATATGCACTTAAGTACATATAAAATTCGTATATGGTACTTTTTTCATTCGGAAATAGTACGCAATCAGTTCGTCATAATTTAATTTTTTAAATGTTCATTATATCATCAATGCTACGACCGTCTTCAAGTTGACTAATAGCAGTTGGTAAAGTATATCCCCAAATTATTACACCAACCAATGCAATTGCTTCCTTCTTTCTTTGATAATAAACAGTTCTCTCTAAAGATACGCTTCTCATACAAGCTTCATCAGTAATCTTTTTTTCAGAAATATAGTAGTTGTAAATAATCTTATGATAGATTTCTCCATACTCTGGATAAACTTTTAGCCTAACACAGGCATCATAAATTATTAAAAGCATAAGCTTACTATCCATTACATTGGAAACTCTATTATTAAACTTTTCTTCAACTTTTTCTGGAGCAAATGTAGAAAGATACAAGTAAGCAGATTCTGAAGTTGATCCATAGTTTTCTTTACTCTCAAACATCATAAAATTTGCCCTGCTATCTACTGCCCAGGTAACTTGTCTATATAAACTTAAAATAAGTTTTGCAGCTGAACTAATCTCTTCAAATTTCAAGTTACTATCTGCATACATGTCCATTATATTCTTTAAAGTTTTACTTATTCTCAATCTAATCACCCCAATACAGCTTATTTACAAA
>NZ_JASPDS010000044.1:0-2757 GCF_030230715.1 Aerococcus sp. UMB1112A
CTTTGTTCAATAGCGCATTGAGGCATTCTTTGTTAAAATCAGTCATAGGGGATTTCCTTTCGTATTGATAGTGTTCAGATCAATTATACGGAAAGGGAGTCCCTTTTTTATACCCAATTGGAATTTAGTTTAAGGAACTGTTCATCCTTACACATAAAATTATACAGTTCCATTTTTTTCCTTGACTTTGATAGTTTACAAGTGTAAACTACACATAGTTAGAAATTTCAAAGCATTCATTTAGGAGGAAAATGTGTCAAATAAAACTCATTCGCCTAATCACGAAGAAATGATGTCTGAGCATCATCACAATCATGAAATGGTGGATATGAGGCACGAAAATCATGAGATGCACAACATGCACAACATGCACAACATGGATAATATGCATGATATGGACAATATGGATATGATGGATCATGGAGGACACATGATGCATATGGGTGATATGAGTAAAAAGCTCAAAGTGGCTATCATTATAATGATTCCCCTTCTACTCATTTCACCAATCGCTGGCTTTACTATCCTTAAATTCCCCGGAAGTGAAATTTTGCAACTTATCCTTGGTACAATTATCTTCTTTTACTCTGGGACTCCTTTTTTTAGCGGAGCAAAAGGTGAATTAAAAAGCCGTAAGCCAGCCATGATGATGCTGATTACAATGGGAATTACCACTGCCTATGCTTATTCTGTTTACGCCACAATCATGAGTCTTAACGGACGTATGGTCATGGACTTCTGGCTTGAACTGTCAACTTTAATTGTCATTATGTTGATTGGTCACCTGATTGAGATGAAAGCAATCATGGGTGCTGGCGATGCATTGAAAGATTTAGCAAGCCTTGTTCCCAAAAAAGCTCACTTAAAAAGCGGGAAGGATGTGGAGCTTTCAGAACTAAAAGTTGGCGATTTACTTTTAGTGAAAGAAAATGAAAAAATTCCTGCAGATGGCATTATATTAAGTGAAGCGCTCGTTGATGAGTCAATGATTACTGGTGAAAGCCAAGCAGTCAAGAAAAAACCAAATGACCTTGTTTATGGCGGTTCCCTCAATCTAAACCAACCATTTGAGATGAAAGTCACAACCCTTGGAAAAGATTCATTTCTTAATCAAGTGGCCGAATTAGTCAAGAAAGCCCAAGCTCAAAAATCTAATTTGGAAAATATGGCAGATAGAGTGGCTGGTTACCTTTTCTATGCCGCACTTATTGTCGGTATCTTCTCATTGATTTTTTGGACAATTAGTTCTAACTTTAGTTTTGCTCTACTTCTTGCGGTTTCTGTTTTTGTAATTGCATGTCCACACGCTTTAGGTCTTGCGGTTCCACTTGTTGTTTCTCGCCTAACCAGTATTTCTGCTAAAAATGGTTTATTAATTCAAAACAGAACTTCTCTAGAACAAATAAATACAATTAAATATGCCTTAATGGATAAAACGGGAACATTAACTGACGGTAAGTTTATTGTTCGTGATGTTATTGATTTTACTGGTGAAACAGACATTCTCCAAATCATGGCAGCACTTGAAGGAAGTTCCACTCACCCGATTGCTCAATCAATCGTTGCAGCTGCTAAACCTCTTAGAAATCTAAAAGTTGAAGCGGTTGAAAACATTCCAGGAGTTGGAATTAAAGGGAAAGTTAATCAAAACTTTTATCAAATTGTTAACTATAAATATCTTCGTGAAAATCAACTTTCTTATGATGAACAAAAGATTGCTCAATATTTAGATTTAGGTTTAACTGTATCTTTCCTAATAAATGAACAACAAGATGTTTTAGGATTTATTGCCTTAGGAGATTCTCCTAAAGCAGACGCAAAAGCCTTTATTAATGGTTTATTAGCCCAAGGAATTACCCCTGTTATGCTCACGGGTGATAATAAAGAAACTGCTCAAAAAGTTGCTAGTGCACTAAATATTCCCGAATTTAGAGCGGAATTAAAACCTCAAGATAAAGCAGAAATTGTGAAAGAGTACCAAAAGAAAGCCGGCGTGCTTTTCATTGGTGATGGTGTCAATGATTCCCCAGCTCTTGCAACTGCTACGATTGGTTTTGCGATTGGAGCAGGAACTTCGGTTGCTATCAGTACCGCTGATGTCGTCCTAGTTAACTCCAATCCAAGTGACGTTTTGGATATGATTAATATCTCCAAACGCATGCTTAGAAAAATGAAACAAAACCTCTGGTTTGGAGCAGGCTATAACATTATTGCTATTCCTGTTGCAGCGGGTATTCTTTATCCATTTACAGGGATTTATATTGACCCTCTCATTGCAGCAGTTCTGATGTCAATCTCAACCGTGATTGTCTCAATCAACGCGATGGGATTGAGGTATGATAAAAAATAGAATATCTGACTTTGATGAAAAAGAAAGTGTGAACTAAATGCTACAAATTATTGCAAGCTTAGCGCCTTACCTACTGATCCTTGTATGCCCACTGATGATGATTTTTATGATGCGTGGGATGCATGGGGGACATAATATGCATGGGGGACATAATATGAAATCACAAGATATGATTCGACAGGACGAGGAGATCGCTCAATTAAAGGCAAAAAATGAGCAAATGGCCAAAGATTTGGCCGAGCTAAAAGTTAAGCGAAAGTAAGCACCCAATAGCGAGGTATCTATCAACCCCCGGTCAATAGTCATATACTGTTCTTAACAATTGAATATGGAGGAACACGATATTATGACTGAACATCCAATCGTACCGCTCGAGCTGCCGAAGGGCAAACTCAGACCTAGGAATA
>NZ_JASPDS010000045.1:0-2594 GCF_030230715.1 Aerococcus sp. UMB1112A
TCATACTTCGATTAAAACATAATTAAAGAATCAACCTATCGGAAAGATTTATTTACACAAAAGAATTGACAGTGTCGTAAAATGATTAAGCATTAGTAGCAGGAGCGTGAATCATGGCAAACAACAAACAACAGATGACAATAGGTTATTTATCACCAACTAATCCATTTACAGATCGTAAAGGATGGTCAGGTACTTATTTTAGTACACGACAGGCGATTGAAGATGTCGGGTTTAAGATTGAGTGGGTTCCTTCTGAAGAAACTGGGACTTTCTTTAAGATTGAACACAGAGTTTTGAAAATGGTACACTGTTTGATTTATGGCAGAGGCATTTTTGATAATTCAACTATGTCTAGTAAATTACCTGTTAGATATGCTAACAAACAAAACTTAGATAAATATGATCTGATTTTTGTACCGGGATAGTCGGATGTTGTGGCGCGTTTGCGTACTAAAACTCCAATTATTCGCTATTCAGATGCAACAGTTGCACTGATGATTGACTATTATTGGTTTAATTGGTCAAAAAAGTCTATTGAGGATGCTAATAATGTTGAACAGATGGCGATTGATAATTCAGCTGTGAATCTGTTGTCATCACAGTGGGCAGCTTCTTCAGTTATTAATGACTATCATGCGTCTAAGGACAGAGTATTCGTACTTCCATTCGGAGCTAATATTGATGATAGCAAGATTGTGCAAGCGCAAGTTTACCAAAGTGGCCGATTAAATGTTCTTTTCACTGGGGTTGATTGGGAGCGTAAAGGTGGAGAAATTGCAGTTAATGCTATTAAAAAATTACGTTCCGATGGTGTAGATGCTCATTTATACATTTGTGGTATTAGGGATTTAGCTCAAGAAATAGTTGATCTGGATTTTGTGGAAAATTTGGGCTTTTTGGATAAAAATAACCCAAATGAATACCAAAAATATCTTAATACTTGGTCTAAAGTGCACTTATTGCTTCTACCTACTAGTGCTGAATGTTCTGCTATTGTTTTTAATGAAGCTTCTGCTTATGGTGTACCAATCCTTTCAACAGATACTGGCGGTGTTAGTGATTATGTCTTTAATGATGTGAATGGTTGGCGGATGCCCCTCTCAGCAAGTGGAGATGACTACGCCATTAAGATTGAAGAATGGATCAAGACTGATAAGTTTTCGGATCTATCAGCTAGTGCTTTGAACCTTTACCAAACCCGAAATAGTTGGAAAGCATGGGGGGAAAGTTTCAAAAAAATTGTTTCTTCTCTTTAAATTTGCATTCGTGGGTTTGTAGCTTTTGTGATTAAGTGTTTTTAAAGATGGCAGAAACGGTGTTGTACGCTTTATACGGCTCAAAATGTATAAACATAAACAAAAAATCTTAATTTTGTAGTAAACGGTTTGAGTTATATTTTGAAAGGAAAAGTATTGTGGCAGTTGGCATAGTCGTTGTAACTTTTAATAGATTAGATAAGTTAAAAATTGCTCTAAAGTCTTTTGAAGAGCAAACGTATAAACCAGAATATATTGTTGTAGTAGATAATGCTAGTACAGATGAAACGCCAGAATATCTAAAAAAATGGAAAAAAGATCAAAGTGATTATAAAAAATATGTAATTACTACTGAAAAAAACCTTGGTGGTAGTGGTGGCTTTTATACTGGACTTGAATTTGCTCAAACACTAAGCTCTGATTGGATTTGGGTTTCGGATGATGATGCTTTTCCAGAATCTAATGCTTTAGAAAATGCAAAAAGGTATTTGGAAGGCAGAGAAACTTCAATGATTTCAGCTATTTGTGGTGAAGTTATTAATCAAGGTGAAATTGATATTACACACAGAAGAAATTATACTGAAAGAGGTTTAACCGTTGTAACAACAAGTATTCCTACTGAATATTACTCTAAGAAAGAATTTGAAGTTTCTAGTTTTTCATATGTTGGTGCTATTATAAATAAGAAAAAATTAAAGGAAGTAGGGCTGACACGAAAAGAGTACTTTATTTGGTATGATGATACAGAACATAGCTTGCGTTTAAATAAAGTAGGAAAAATAATTTGTGTTCCATCTATTAAAGTACATCATGATGTCGGAAAAGAGAGTAATCATATTTTAAGTTGGAAAGATTACTATGGCATTAGAAATAGAGCCGACATGTATAAAAGACATTTTTCGAAAAAATGTTATTACTTTTACTGCTACAATAGTTTGATAAAAGCATCAATTAATGATTTATTAGGCAGACATAGGGAATATAATAAAGTAAGCCGTAAAGCAATTTATGATGCTATGCATAATAAATTTGGTGTGGATAATCTTTATAGGCCTGGGTGGAAACCAGAAAAAGATAGTTAATGAAAAAGCAACGTGCTGAAATAGATTTGTAAGTATCTAAGTTAGGCAATAATAGGAGTGAAAATATGAGCGAGTATTTGGTAGTAGGCGCTGGCTTGTTTGGCGCTGTTTTTGCGCATGAAGCAGCCAAGCGGGGGCACGAAGTTACGGTAATCGAAAAACGTGACCACGTCGCCGGCAATATCTACACCAAGGAAATTGACGGCATCCAGGTCCACCAGTATGGAGCCCACATCTTCCACACTTCCAACAA
>NZ_JASPDS010000046.1:0-2365 GCF_030230715.1 Aerococcus sp. UMB1112A
CTGGCCTTTGTCACGGCGACGGGGACAGTCATGCTGCCGCACGTGGCCAATGCCTTTGCCCAGCATGACATGGAAAAAGTCCACAAGATGCTGTACAAATCCTTTGATTTTGTATCGGCTCTGGCCTATCCGATGATGTTTGGGATTGCCGGCGTTTCTATGACTTTGGCGCCGCTTTACTACAGCTCCAAGTACGCCCCGGTTGGCCCGGCCATGCTGATTGAATCAATCATTATTCTGATGATCGGCTGGTCCAACGTGATCGGTACCCAGTACTTGCTGCCAGTCAACCGGGTCAAGGACTTTACGACTTCCGTAACAGTTGGGGCCGTGGTAAACATTATCATGAACTTCCCTTTGATCCACCTTTGGGGTCTGAACGGGGCCATGTGGTCAACGGTTTTGTCAGAAATCTCTGTTACTGCTTACCAGCTCTTCGTGGTCAGAAAGTCACTGGACATCAAAAAGATGTTTGCGGGCAGCTGGAAGTACCTGCTTTCAGGGATCGTGATGTTTGTCCCGGTCTTTTGGCTGAACACGCACATGAAGGCCAGCTGGTTTTGGCTTTTGATCGAAGTCGTAGTTGGGATTATATCCTATGGTGTGATGATTATATTGTTAAAGCCTCCCGTAGTATATCAAGCCAGAGAGATGTATCCTAATAAGGAGAAAAAGAAACGATAGGTATATTCTAGTGTATAGTTTCTCGGACATTTTATATAGATAGCATTTGTGATATAAATGTTTTCGTTGACAAAATAGTGGTATCTATTGCTACACTAGCATTATCCCTGATTTATATATTAGACTATAGTTTTATTTGCATATGGAGTATGAGGATGATAAGAGAAAAGTCAAGTGATCTAATAGAGAATATACTCTTGTTACTTCTTTCTATCAATTTGGTGTCTGGAATAATAAATTATTCAATGTTGAAACTACCAGTACTCAAAATTCAGCTCACTTCAGTAATTTTGTTGTTTGTATTGGCAATATTAGCAAATAGATTTACAGTTGAACAAATAACTGTAGGAGCTATTTGTATAGCTGTAACTTTTATTTCATGGATGTTCTATGGAGCTACTAGTGAATTCTTATTTTTAATTCTTTTGATGATAGGTGGGAGCTTAATAAATCCCAAAAAAGTCTTACAACTAACAGCAATAATAACAACTTGTAGTTTGATTTTTCTTTTCTTACTATCTAAGTTTGGAATTATTACTAACCTACTTTTTTGGAAAAATGGAAGTTATAGACAATCGTTTGGAATGATCTATCCTTTGACTTTTGCGGCATTTGTTCTATATGCTGTTGTTTCATTTTCGATGGTATCATTCTCTGATAATTCAAATCATATTTGGGCCATAGTAATAATTATATTGGCAATTACATTGAATAAGTACAATCAAGCTAGAAATGATTCTATTGCGTTAATAGCAATTGCTTTACTTTTTTGCTTTAATCTGAATAAGATCCCTAACATTAAAAAAATTACTGAAATTGGATTAATTAGTGTGGAAATTTTAGCTGTCGGGATGGTATTTCTTTCAAAGATAATACCCAATGCAACTAACATGTATTATAAAATGAACAGTATTTCTTCTAATAGATTATACCTTCAAAACATTTTATTTAGTAATTATCATCCGAGTGCATTTGGTAAGTATATTCCAGAAGTTGGTTTTGGTGGACAGGGACAACAAGTCCAAGGATATTTTTATATTGACAGCTCGTATACCAGAATCTTTTTTATGGGAGGAGTGATTTTATTCGTATTGTTTATGTATATAATATGGAGATTAATTTCAAAATTTATCCGTCTAGGTTTGTACCGCCACGCATGGCTGCTAATCATCGTTATGCTGACAGCTATTACAGAAGATACTTTTAGTAAATTGGGAACCAATATCCTTATTCCGATCTTTTTATGTAATGAGCAAGTAATAAAGGATAGCTTTATTACTTCAAAAAACTCTGTAAAATCAGTCAAAAGGAAGATTAAGTTTGAATTCTAGTATTCATGGGCATGGTGTATGGATAGGCCAAATCAAATAAGCTTTTGTTTTGTTCTTGTGTAGTATGGAGAATTAGTTTAAAATTACCGTAGAAAATAGACTTAGTATCATTTTCTTATTTACATCCCCTTTTAGTCACTGGAGCTAGCAAAAACTATATAGCCTAGTGGCCTTTTTGTTGTGTAAGCACCGTAAGCACCCAATAGCGAGGTACTTAAACTTCTCACTTGCAAACGTGGGCTCGTACCTTGAAAATTCAATAGTTTAGCCAATAAAAAAGCACAAGGCCTTTGTTCGCTTGATATAATTTAGTCAACCACAACATCATCAGTATCAAACGAAAGGCTTGT
>NZ_JASPDS010000047.1:0-2354 GCF_030230715.1 Aerococcus sp. UMB1112A
TTTTTGTGCTCTAATCCAGTGAAAACGATTCTTCTTACTGGATCGGAACAGTGTTCAGTTTAATTTTACAATCGGCGTAAGAAATACTTTTGTGAAGAAGCTAAACACGATGTCGAAGATATGATTCACAATATGCTTAAAGTATATGAGCAAAGAATCAATGATAATAATTGGTTATCTGAAGATACTAAGAAAAAGGCAATTATTAAATTAAGAGCTTTAGTACTTAAGATTGGTTATCCAGAAAAAATCGAAAAGATTTATGATCTTTTGCAAATTGACCCAGAAAGGAGTCTTTATGAAAATGAAGCTCAAATGGCAACGGTACGCACCAAGTATATGCTCGATAAATTAACTCAGCCAGTAGATCGCTCAGTATGGCTCATGCCAGGAAACTTGAACAATGCTTGTTATGATCCACAAAGAAATGATTTAACTTTCCCAGCTGGTATTTTGCAAGCGCCATTTTATGATATTCATCAATCCCGTGGTGCAAATTACGGTGGTATTGGTGCAACTATTGGTCATGAAGTTTCTCATGCCTTTGATAATAGTGGTGCTAAATTTGATGAACACGGAAATATGAATAACTGGTGGACTGATGAAGACTTCGCTGAATTCAATAAGCGGGTTGGCCAAATGGTTGATATTTTTGATGGCTTGCAATACGGTCCAGCTAAGATTAACGGTAAGCAAGTAGTAGGAGAAAATATTGCTGACTTGGCAGGGCTTGCTTGTGCTGTTCAAGCTGGTAAGAACGACAATGTTGATTTGAAAGACTTGTTTGAAAATTATGCAAGAAGCTGGATGCAAAAGCAACGTCCAGAAGCAATTAAAACTGAAGTGCAAGTTGACGTTCATGCACCACAACCAACTCGTGTAA
The DNA here is from genome assembly GCF_030230715.1 of Aerococcus sp. UMB1112A. NCBI lineage: Bacteria > Bacillati > Bacillota > Bacilli > Lactobacillales > Aerococcaceae > Aerococcus > Aerococcus sp. UMB1112A. The sequence continues at coordinate 884 of NZ_JASPDS010000047.1, forward strand.
ATATCCCAGTTCAATGTCAAGACGATTTCTACACTGCATTTGATGTTAAGCCTGATGATGGCATGTGGCTTGATCCTGAAGATAGAATTACTATTTGGTAATTTAGATAAAATAAAAATGACTACTGGATTTTTCCAGTAGTCATTTTCCAGTAGTCATTTTTGGTTTGCACTTATTTATTATTAAGCATGTAATCACGGGTCATTGGCAAGTTCTTACCAGATAGACCCTTAGTTAAAAGATATTGTACAACATCAATGTTGCCTGATTCAAAGCTGGCAGCACATGCTTGAAGGTATATATCCCACATTCTGCAGAATCTTTCGCCCATCTTCTTTTCAATTTCAGGACGAGCATTGTTAAAGTTCTTGTCCCAAATTTCCAAAGTCCTTTGGTAGTGACGACGGAGCATTTCAACGTCACTAATTTGCAAGTGAGCTTCTTCAATTCTAGAAATAATTTCAACTAAACCTGGAATGTAACCACCTGGGAAGATGTATTTGTTAATCCAAGCATTAGTGGCACCGCCTTGTTGACGAGTAATACCATGGATTAAGGCTACACCATCGTTCTTTAAGTATTTAGCTACATCATTGAAGTATTCACCCAAGTTTTCAGAACCAACGTGTTCAAACATACCAACTGAAGTGACGTAATCCCATTGTTGATCACCTAATTTACGATAATCTTCAAGTTTAACTTCGGCAACATCTTGCAAGTTTTCGGCATAAATCTTCTTTTGAACTAACTTGTATTGTTCTTCACTCAAAGTAACACCGGTAACTTTAAGACCATATTCTTTAGCTGCAGTGAGCATCAAAGTACCCCAGCCACAACCAATATCAAGTAAAGTCTTTCCTTTTTGTGGGTGTAACTTGTTTAAAATGTGATGTACCTTGGCGATCTGAGCTTGTTCAAGATCAGCTTTATTATCGTCCGTAAAGTAAGCACATGAATAAGTCAAAGTTGGGTCAAGCCATTGTTCGTAGAAATCATTACCAATATCATAGTGACTTTGAACGTCCTCTTCACTTTGCTTTTCAGTATGTTTAGTTTTAGGCAAGAATTTACGGAATTTGGATGAACGCATGAAACTGTCGGCACTTTCGTATACGCCGTCAATTAATTTTTGAATGCTGCCATGGATTTCAATTTTCTTGTCCATGTATGCTTCACCAAGTGCTAGGGAAGCATTTCTTGTAATGTCGCCCATTGGAATTTTTTCATTGAAAACTATTTCAATTTCTGGAGTACCGTTACCATATACTTCGCTTTTACCGTCCCAATAAGTTACTTTAACGGGAAAAGGGAAGGACTTACTGAGCATCATTTTGTAAAATGTTTTTTCTAACAATGAAATTCCTCCACTAATTATTAAACCTAATTACGTATTTTAACTTAAACTTCCCACTTACAAAAGTGGGCTTGTACCTTGAAAATTCAATAGTTTAGCCAATAAAAAAGCACAAGG
>NZ_JASPDS010000048.1:0-2331 GCF_030230715.1 Aerococcus sp. UMB1112A
CAAAAATCAGTCTACTAAATATTGCCTCGTATACTTTAGCAACTTTATACCAATTTATACTTGACTAATCGTAGGAAACAAGGGTGTGAGAGGATGCGGGAGAAAGGGAGCTCTGGAGTAAAATGCCAGAGACGGCTGCAAGCCTTCGAAGGATCTTTGTGAAGAGGAGCCCTTTCTGCAACTGCGAACCCAACTAAATAAGGGTGTGAGACTTGGCGTTTAGGCTTGGATGATTGGAGCAAGTAAGGATAAGAGCGAATCATTCGCTCGTTCCTTACTTGTGAAATCACTCCAAGCCTGCCAAGTCGAACCCGACTAAATAAGGGTGTGAGGGAGCGCGGGTAGAAGTGGACCTCTGGAGCAAAGAGCCATAGAAGGCTGTAAGCCTTCGAAGGATCTTTGTGAAGAGGAGCCACTTCTGCGCGATCGAACCCGACTATAGGGCGTGAGACTTGGCGTTTGGGCCTTAATGTTTAATCTTGGTTAAATCCCCAACACGCAATCAAAGCTTCCGATTGTGGGTTGACGATGCTCGACACCCAAGTAAAGCCTCTGAGTGTGGGTTAACGACGTCTAGCACCCAAGTAGAGTCTGCGATTGTGGGTTGACAGTGTCCGACACCCAAGCAAGTCCTTTGAGTGTGGATTGACGATGCCTAACACACAATCAGGGTCTCAGAGTGTGGCTTGACATGGCAAATTCGGGTATAGGTTGCATGTGAAAAATATTTAAGTCTGGAGCTATTGGAATAAAAATTATTCTAGTGGCTCCAGACTTCTTTTGTCGGTATATCTTGCAGTCAAAACTGCTAAATCCACAGTGAATGGTGGTGGCGTGCAGTCAAGAGGCTAAATTGTGCATTGAGTTAGGATAACTTGCACTTGATAGCTGTGATCGTGAATTTTATCAGCTTGCAGTCAATCCCCAAAAACATGAAGCGAATGATGGTGCCATGCAGCTAACTGCCTTAATTGCGCATTGAGTTAGAGCAGATTGCAGGTGATAGCTCTAATCGTGAACCTTATGAACTTGCAGTCAACTCCCTAAAATATGCAGTGAATGATCTTGGCTAAGCTTTGAAGCTCCCAGCCAGCTTTTTCCATCGCTTTATGGTAAAGTGAGGGAAATCACAAGAAAGGGTGGCAGATTATGGGAGACTTGTTTGAAGCGGTGCCAAATTTTTCTGAGGGGCGTGACCAGGAAGTGGTGGAGGCCCTCGCTCAAGAGGCCAGGTCAGTAGCGGGGGTAGTCCTGCTCGATTATTCAGCTGACGTTGACCACCACCGGTCCGTCTTTACCTTAATGGGGACGGGCCCCCAATTGATCGAAGCACTGATCAAGATGACGACTGTCGCAGTGGAGAAGATTGATCTCACCCAGCACCAGGGTGAGCACCCGCGCATGGGAGCCTTGGATGTTTGTCCCTTCATTCCCCTGGGCCAGACCACTATGGACCAGGCGTGTCGGATGGCCGAAGCCCTGGCTGAGCGTCTAGCAGCTGACTTTGACTTGCCAGTGATGCTCTATGGAGAGGCAGCTAGCCAGCCTTCCCGCCGCCGGGTGGCTGATATCCGCCGGGGAGGCTTCGAAGGCTTGGCTGATAAGCTCGCTGACCCGGCTTGGCAGGTAGACTACGGCCCCCAAGCCCCACATCCTAGCGCAGGGATGACTGCTGTGGGTGCGCGTCCAGCTATGGTCGCTTTCAACGTGAACCTAGCCACGGATCGTTTGGAAGTGGCTAAGGCGATTGCTAAAAAAGTCCGGGGTTCGAGTGGCGGCTTTCCTGCCTGTCAGGCTTTGGGTATGGCCCTAACTGACCGCGACTTGGTTCAAGTCTCCATGAATATCTTGGACTTGGACAGCCTGCCCCTCTATCGGATCCTAGAAACGGTCCGCATGGAAGCAGCCCGCTATGGGGTGGCTGTACTTGAAACGGAGTTGATTGGCCTAGCCCCAGCCCAGGCCCTTTATAGCAGTGCAGCCTATTATCTCCAATTAGCTGACTTCGATCCGAAAGCCCAGGTCCTCGAAGAAAAACTTCGCCAGGCTAAAGCAGACTAAAATAAAAAAACGTATCCTTCCAGTGCTTGGAGACCTAGGAACTAGATCAAGCGGAAACTGGGGATACGTTTTTTATTTTTAATGGTACTGATCAAATTGTGGTGGGGTTATCTGCTAGCTGCGCTCAGAGTTCTTGAGCACAAATCGGCGGTTGCTATTTGCTTTCAGGGCTCTCGAAAGCTAAGTGCTCTTGCTCGCACCCTATAGTCGGGTTCGAGGATGCAGAAAGGGCTCCTCTTCGCAAAAGGCTGTCGAAGGCCTCCAGCCTTC
>NZ_JASPDS010000049.1:0-2331 GCF_030230715.1 Aerococcus sp. UMB1112A
ATAAGAGAAATTTCTGAGGGCAAAAATGAATAAGTTTTATATAGAAAACAAAGAAGACTTAAGAGTTTTAATAGTCAATACTGCAAGAAAGAAAAATATATCTGAAGCAGTCATTGAAAAAGACTATTGGGTTACTTTTATCTTAGATTATCTATTTAATGAAAATAAATGGAAAGAATATTTAACCTTTAAGGGTGGCACATCACTTTCAAAATGTTTTGGACTCATTGAAAGATTTTCTGAAGATATAGATCTAATCTTAGATTGGCGATTATTAGGATATGAAGAAAGAGAACCATGGATTGAAAGGTCAAATACCAAGCAAGATAAATTCAATAAAGAAGTTAACGAAAATACAGAACTGTTTTTAAGAGATGAATTTTTGAAAATTTTAGAACAAGATTTAAAGAGCGTAGACTTTGAATTTTCAATAGATAAAATAGATCCACAAACAATTCTGTGTAAATATCCTAAAATCTTTGAATCTAATTATTTGACACAAAATATAAGGCTTGAAATAGGAAGCCTTGCAGCATGGACACCTGCAATCGATGTTGAAATATTACCAATAATTAGTGAAGCATATCCAAATGTATTTAAAGAAAAAACTAATATAAGAACAGTCTCAGCAGAGAGAACCTTTTGGGAAAAGGCAACTATACTTCATCATGAAGCGAATAGACCAGAAGCTTCTCCTATGCCCCATAGGTATGCAAGACACTTTTATGACTTATATAAAATAGCAAATTCAGATTTTAAAAACAAAGCCTTAGAGGATAAAGAATTACTAAAGAAAGTGACTGAATTTAAAATGAAATTCTACCCTAGAAAGTGGGCAAGGTATGAAGATGCATTAAATGGTAGATTGAAGTTAGTTCCAAGAGAGTTTCGATTTTCTGAAATAGAAAAAGATTATAAGGCTATGGAAGAAATGATATATGGAGAATATCCAAAATTTGATGAAATTATAAAAGTTCTTAAAGAACTAGAAAAAGAAATTAATAAGTAATAGAATTCTCCCGAAAATAATACGATATTCGGGAGAAATACTTTGAGCGAGAGATAAATCTTTCGCTCTTTTTTTATTTATGGAGGTATTAATGAAGTTAGTAATAGCAGAGAAACCAAGTGTAGCAGTTACAATTGCAAAAGTAATTGGAGCAAGAACAAGAAAAAACGGATATTATGAGGGAGGTGGATACATTGTTTCCTGGTGTGTAGGTCATTTAATTCAAATGGCAAGTCCAGAAAGACACGACGAAAAATGGAAGAAATGGACAATAGACACTCTTCCTATAATTCCAGAAGAATATATTTATGAAGTATCTAAAAGCACTAAGAAACAATATGGAGTTTTAAAGAAACTTTTAAACGATAAGAACATCGACACAGTTATAAATGCTTGTGATGCTGGAAGAGAGGGAGAACTTATTTTTAGGCTTGTATATAATCAAGCTAAATGTAAGAAGAAGATTCAAAGACTTTGGATATCTTCAATGGAAAACAAGGCTATTGAAGATGGATTTAGAAATCTTAAAGATGGAGAAAACTTTGAAGACTTATATAGATCAGCAAGTGCAAGAGCAATTGCGGATTGGCTGGTGGGAATGAATCTAAGTAGGCTTTATTCTTGCATTTACAAGGAAACACATTCAGTTGGTAGAGTACAAACACCAACTTTATATCTAATAGCTAAAAGGGATAGTGAAATAAACCTATTTAAGAAGCAAAAATATTATACAGTTGACCTATCTTATGGAGAATTAAAACTTGTATCTGATAGGATTGATAAAATTGAAGTTGCGGAACAACTATTAAATCTACTAGAAGATGAAATAGTTATTACAGAGGTAGAGGATAAAGAAATAAGCACAAAACCAGATAAGCCTTATGATCTCACTACCTTACAAAGAGAAGCAAATAAATATTTTGGATATTCAGCAAATGACACTTTAAATCTAGCACAAGGCTTGTATGAAAAAAAGCTAATAACATATCCAAGAACAGATAGCAGATATTTAACTGAAGATATGGTTAATACTATAAAAGAATTATTAGAAGGACTTGAAGATGATTTTAAAATCAATGAATCAAATTTTAAGTCTATTTTTAATTCATCTAAGGTTACAGACCACTATGCAATTATTCCTACTATATCAGGTATTGGAAAAGGCAAAGATTTATCTGATAAAGAATGCAAAATCTATAATCTAATTAAGGATAAATTACTTGCTTCATGTTCGGATAACTTAAAGGAATCAAGTAGAAAAATCAGATATGAATATGACAAGTTTAACTTTAATGCAAGTGGCAAGACTGTAATAGATGAAG
>NZ_JASPDS010000050.1:0-2293 GCF_030230715.1 Aerococcus sp. UMB1112A
ATCACTTTACATGAAGAAAAGAAACACCAACTTGAGAGCCTTAAAAGCGCTTTACTGCAAAAGATGTTTGCTAACAAAAACGGATATCCAGCTGTTCGGTTTGAGGGATTTAGTAATGAATGGGAGCATTGTAAGCTGGGGGATGTGGCTGATATTACAACTGGATCACGTAATCACCAAGATTCTGTCACAGACGGTAAATATCCTTTCTTTGTTCGTTCGGACAAAGTAGAGCGGCTTAATGAATACGACTTTGATACAAAGGCTATCTTGGTTCCAGGTGATGGACGGATTGGAGAAATTTTTCATTACTATAACGGAAAGTTTGCCTTACATCAGCGAGTATATAAAGTTGACAACTTCAACGGAATTAACGAGTTGTTTTTATTAGGTCTATTCAAATACAGTTTTAAAGAACATGCTTTAAGGCTAAACGCACAGGGAACTGTACCATCTTTGAGATTGCCTATGTTTACTAATTGGAGCATCTCAGTTCCTATGATAACCGAGCAAAAAAGAATTGGGGTTTTCTTTCAGAAACTCGAGCAAACCATCTCTCTATATGACCACAAATTGGAATTGCTAAAAAAAGTGAAAAGATCAATGTTGCAAGCGATGTTCATATAGTTTAAAAGGATAGCGACACCAAGTCGCTATCCTTTTCCTTACAATGCAGCCAAGTGCTGCATTATTTTTGTGTTGTCTTTATTCTCAAGTTCTTGAATAATGTGCAGATAAGTCTGTTGTGTGGTCGTCATATCAGCATGTCCTAAGCGCCTCGCAACACTTGCAATAGAAACACCGGCAAATAAAAGTAACGAAGCATGGGTATGGCGCAGCCCGTGTACAGAGATAACAGGGATATTTAATTCCTCACAGTGCTTCTTCAGTAAATTATTAACTGTTGAGTTAAAAACTCGCTTTTGGGCAAAAATAGGCTCTCCATTAGGCAAATCTTGAATGACTTGATTGAGCTGCATAGCAAGCTTCCAGTCGATGGGGACTTTTCTAACCGACGATGCATTTTTGGTTTGCTTAAAACTTCCCGTATAGCTCTTATAGTCCCAAGTTTTATCTACGTTGATCGTTTGCTGCTCTAAATCTATGTCTTCTTTAGTGAGCCCTAAAGCTTCGCTAAATCGCAAGCCCGTTTTAGCAATCAAAAGGATCATCCAATCAAAATTTGGGAAAGTTGACAAATCTAAGTGACGAAGTAACAACTTCAATTCAAATTCATTCAAATACTTTGACTTCTTTTCGGAAGGTTCCTTTCCCTTAACCACGATTTTCCTTGTTGGATCTCTTTGAATATAGCCTTCGTCATACGCATCCAGTAACATAGCCTTCAGTTGATGGTGAAAATCCATTACTGTTGCTTTCTCATGAGTTTGAGCAAAAGTATTTAAGATTTGCTGATATTCAAGTCTTGTAATATCGACTAATTTTAGATTAGGCGCAATTTCTTGTAAATGGCGATGAGATAGCCAGTACTTATCTAGAGTCCTTTCTCGAACTGCTCCATCCTTGTATACCTCAATCCATTGAGCAAAATAGTCATGTAGTAAAATTTGTTTCTTGCGCATAAAAATCTCCTTAGCAAATATCTTGCTAGGAAGATTTTAGTTTAGATGAACATCTTTTGTAATAGAGATTGCTTGATAGTATTTAAGTCATCTAATTTCTGTTGATAAAGCGTGATAAGGTTGTCAATTACCTTATAAAGATTACCGATTAACCGCTGTTCTTTAGAGTTAATTGGAATATTAACTCCAATTTGTGCTAAGTCCTGCGAATTTATTGCTGGATAGCTTGTACCGGTACATGCATTCATAACTTTTCTTACAAAACTCTTCGTTTGGACGAGGCAAAGTAAGAAATAACCATCTATCAATGGTCTTAATTGAGCATATCCAGTTGAAAAAACGTAAGCATTATCTTTATTATCAAACAAATAATTGTTTTGTTGATATGGTCTTACAGTTTGATAGAAGAGATCACCTACTTGTGCTAGGCGTTGTGCCCTCGATGGAGCATCAAATTTTGAGATCGTTTTATGCGATATCATTTCAACTCCAATCACAGAACCCAAATCTACGTATTCGAACGATGTAGGCAAAGTACCTTTCGGATTAAATATCGCTAAATCATTTAGTATATGTCTTTCCCATCTCTCGTCAAAGCCTTTAAACCGAACATCCGGATCCCCACTCTTGTTCTTGTTAGCGAACATTTTCTGCAGTAAAGCGCTTTTTAAGCATTTAAGTTGCTGTTTCTTTTCCTCATGTAAAGTGAT
>NZ_JASPDS010000010.1:0-72928 GCF_030230715.1 Aerococcus sp. UMB1112A
AAAAATCAGTCTACTAAATATTGCCTCGTATACTTTAGCAACTTTATACCAATTTATACTTGACTAATCGTAGGAAAGAAGGGTGTGAGCAAAGGCGATTAGAAAGGGATGACTGGAGGCAAAGAGGATAAGAGCGGCTTCAGCCGATCGTTCCACTTTGCTGAAGTCACTCCCTTTCTGCCTTTGCGAACCCGACTAGGGTGTGAGCAAGAGCGCTTAGCTTTGGATGCTTGGAGTAAGTTAGAATAAGGGCAAGCCCTGCTTGCACGTTTCCAACTTGCGAAAGCACTCCGAAACTGCTCTTGCGAGCCCAACTACATAGGCTGTTACCCCCTTCAACAACCAAAGAAAAACTCCGCTAGAGGATTAGTCAACTAATCCAAGCTAGCGGAGTTTTTTGTACATTAAACGATCTATCACTAGGGCAGGACCCCTGCACCACCATGCATCCAAATCCAAAAAGAGTACCAGCCAGAAAAAGCCAATGTTCGATACGGATCACTTACGCCAATTTCGAATCTTCTTCTCAAATTCACGCTGTCGGCGCAGGATATCAATCACCGTATCTGCTGTAAATACTGCTAGAGCAATTGCCAAAGCCGTAAACATAGTGGTTGCCAGCTCACTCAAACCTCGCGAATAATCGGATTGGATGAGATACAAGGCAGTCCGATACATCCCTCCCCCAGGCACCAGGGTATAGAAGCCTGGAATAAAGAAAACCGTAACCGGTTGGTTATAACGCCGAGAGAACCATTGGGACATTCCAGCAATCGCCAGACTCGCAATATAGGTGGCGCCTCCAACTTCTAAAGTCAAAAAATCCAAACATATTAAATAAACCAGCCAACCTGTCGCCGCAATCACTGAGGCCCGATAAATTTGACGTGGCGGAGTTTGCACACAGATAGAACAGGTATAGCCAACAAAATACGCCGCAATAATCTGCAAGATAAAATTAATCATCCTCTAATCCTCCCTATAATAATCAGGGCGATCAAAGAACCCAATGCAATCATTAAAGCTTGAAAGAAAGCTTCCATCGCCCGAGCCCCACCAGCTAGATAATCTTCATGGAAAATATCGCGCAAGGAATTAGTAATCGCTGTTCCTGGCACCAAAGGCATCAGAGTAGAAACAATCACAATCCCCAAAGAAACATTAGGGAAGTACCATGCCTGCATAGCATAGGCAAAGAGCGTGATCATCATGGTACAGAAAACATTCTCGACTGGGCTAGAAATCTCATAACGAGCTGTCATATACATCAGCCCTGATAAGAAGACCGCATCAAAAGTCGTTACTATAAACTCATCGACACCGCCTCCAAAGAGAATAGCAAAGCACATTCCTAAACCAATCACGCCAATAAAACGCATGTGGATCGGATAAGGATTACTTTCTGAATCGATCTTTAGTAATTTTAGATAAGCTACAGCCAGCGTAATCTCCCCATTAGATAATTGCCTAGAGACCGTATTTACCTTCGAGACCTTGTGAAGAACACTCCCCCTGGTTTGGATCCGTTTAATGCCCACGAGTCGATTATTCGCTTCATTCAGGTCATCAAGTGACGCATAGAGCCCCGTGGCATAGGATATTGCTACGGTTGAATAAAGGTTCGAATAACTTAAGATGCGCTCCATAGTATCTTCCACGCGGTAGGTTTCAGAGTTACTCTCCGTCATAATCTTTCCAGCTAACAGGGCCGTCTCTAAGAGTAATTTCTTAGGTACTTGCTTCTCATCTACGGCCATTCCCGTCACTCCCTCCACCATCACATTATAATTACCCTTTATTTTATCATACTGACCCTCTAATATTATAGATAAAATATAAAAAATAAGATTTTTCTCCCATTAAAATACTTTCAATCACATCTTTCATAAATATTATCAAATTTATATATATAAAGGGCTTACATATTTTACTTGTGAAATTCATATTTTAATGATACTATAATTTTGACGTTAAAAGTCAAAATAAAATTATGGAGGTATAGCATATGTCAAGAGATGTTGTATTTGATTACATTGATAAGGAATTTGAACGCCAGCAAAATGGGATTGAGTTAATCGCGAGTGAAAACTGGGTATCCCCAGCTGTTCGTGAAGCTCAAGGTTCTGTACTCACTAACAAATACGCTGAAGGCTATCCTGGCCGTCGCTACTATGGTGGGTGCGAGTTTGTCGACGAAATCGAAACCCTAGCCATTGACCGCTTGAAAGAACTTTTTGGCGCTGAATATGCCAACGTACAACCCCACTCAGGTGCTCAAGCTAACATGGCTGTTTATTCTGCCCTTTTACAACCAGGTGACAAGGTACTTGGCATGAACTTGACAGATGGTGGCCACTTAACACACGGCTCTAAAGTGAACTCAAGTGGTAAACTCTATGATTTCGCTGACTATGGCGTAGACAAAGAAACCGAACGTATCGACTACGACAAACTTGAAGAAACTGCTAAAGAAGTTAAACCAAAATTAATCGTAGCTGGGGCTTCTGCCTATGCCCGTGAAATTGACTTCAAACGCATTGGCGAAATCGCTAAGGCTGTTGATGCTTACTTCATGGTTGATATGGCCCATATCGCTGGTTTAGTAGCTGTTGGCCTCCACCAGAACCCAGTTCCTTATGCCGATGTTGTTACCTCAACAACCCATAAGACTCTGCGTGGCCCACGTGGCGGAGTTATCTTATCCAATAACCAAGACCTCTTCAAGAAATTAAACTCTGCTGTCTTCCCAGGCATGCAAGGGGGCCCATTAGAGCACGTTATCGCCGCTAAGGCCGTTGCTTTCGGTGAAGCTCTCGACGATTCCTTCAAAGATTATCAAAACCAAATCGTTAAGAATGCTAAAGCAATGGAAAAAGTCTTCAGTGAGAGCGGTCTCCACATGGTATCTGGTGGGACAGACAACCACTTAATCTTACTCAAGGTAATCGACCGCGACCTAACTGGTCAAGAAGTTGAAGCGGCTTTAGATGAAGTTGGCATCACTGTAAACAAGAATACCATCCCATTCGAAACTTTAAGCCCAACTAAAGCATCTGGTATTCGTTTAGGGACACCTGCCATCACTTCTCGCGGCTTCAAGGAAGAAGAAGCAGCTAAAGTGGCTGAATGGATTGTTCGCATCATTGAAAATATCAATGACGACAAGGTGAAAGAAGAAGTGAAGCAAGAAGTTCAAGACTTAGTGAAGGACTTCCCACTTCAATAAGCATTCACTTAATCTAACTAAATAAAACGGCACCGAAGCAACTTAATCAGAAATTGCTTCGGTGCCGTTTTTTTATTATCAAAAGATGTAATAAAATACTATCTTTTTAATCTTCAATAATGTCATTCGTTGTGTAAACCCGCAGGTTACGGAAAATATAACTTGTGAAGAAACCAACAGCCGCCCCGCATAGTAAACAGATAAGCCCAGCAAACAATACTTTATGAGCTGGATTATCGGCTAGGGGTGCTAGAATTCCAGGAATGATGGAAGCAGTCCCTGGCGTATTATTGACTAAATCAGTCATCGCAACATACATACCAGAGACAGCTCCGGTGAGGGTACTCGTCACATAAACTGGCAGGGGATTGGCCGTTACTAAGTGGGCCTGAGTTAAGGGCTCAAGAGCCACACTTAAACTTTCCTCACGCGTACCAATCTTCAAGCGACTAAAGAGTAGATAGTTAGCCGTTGCGGAAGAAAAGATCGCTAAGCCAGCGATAGCCATCGCTTTACCAGTCAGGCCCATCATAGCTGTTAAGGCCATGGAGCTGAGTGGTGCCGTTGAAACTACCGTAAAGACAGCGCCCAAAACAGCCCCCATAAAAAGTGGACTGGATTGAGAAGCGGCTTCAATAATTGCCCCAATCTGACCTAGGGCACTGTCAATAATCGGTGCGATCAAGGCTGCAATGGCATAGGCAATCGGCAAGGCTGTTGCCGCAATGACAAAGACATCCAAGCCCCCATTGACTTTCTCTTGAATATACCGCACAAGGAAGGATATTAAATAGGCCGCAATAAAACCGGGCAAGATGCCAAATTGCATCATGGACAAGGCAATAAGTAAAGAGTTAACAGGACTTGCTCCTAGACGTAAAAGCACCATCCCTGCAGCCGCTACCCCGGCTAAAGAACCATTGGCTTCAGCAATTCCATTTAAGAAAGGAACATCCAAAATCGTTCCAAAAAGGGCACCATAAACAGCTTCAACCAAGAAACTAGCAACTGCTGCATCGGCTAGAGCACTCATTGTTTTTGCCCCATAAGGTGCTTTAAAGCTAAATAGAGTAAAGAAGGATAGGATCAAAGCTAAGTAAAATAAACCTAATAGTACATCCATAATTTAACTCCCACGAGCTCTCAGACTAGTGGGAACTCCTTTCTGTAGAAGACCCCTACATAACAATCTGCTGTTTAAACCACTCCCTCATCCCCATAAGGTAGTAAGCTTATTAGCTCTTACATTTTTAGTATAACATATTTGTAAGCGTTTTAAAAATATAAAAAATTGTGACAGGAAAAATATTAACAAGACGGCATTAACTTACCATTTCTTAAGAAATTATTAGGACAAATAACGAATTAATTCTAATTGAAAGGAATTCGGCTCAAAAGAATAAGCTGCTTCATCAATCATTGCTGCAATAATTTCAGGATTTATTTGGTCCTCGCGAATGCCTAAGAGGTCTTCGTAATACTCTTCCACCTCGTATTGACGAGGCTTTTGGAGCTGGTCCATCAATTCCTCAATATCAGCTGGTGCTTTAGGCATGGCAGCCGTCAAGTGAATAACGACCTCTTCCGCTTCAAAGGTAATCTCAACCCTAAGGTCCTTGACCCGGTAGTTGAAGAAATAATCCATCATCTCACTTGCAATTAATTTAGCTTTCCGAAATTCTTGAGCGTTCGGCACGGTCTCGCCTCCATTCTGCAATTGTCTCTAAGACAGGGGCCATTGTTGCAGCAACAAAGCCACCTGAAAAACCATTATTGTATAAATTTAAACCGGCATGGACGCCCCCTACATTATTCACCAGGGTCGCATGTAAGGCGCCCGCTAAGAAGCCTGCTAAGGGCCCATAATGCCCTGCAATCGGAGCTAAGGTGGTTCCAAATAGCACCGCTAGAATGGCTGAGGTCATATCGGGATCGTGGGTCAGCATAAAGTGCTGCATCAAGAAGATCCCCAAGACCACGGGCGTCACATTGCGAGGATGTTTCCCAAAGGCGGCAAAACCCATAACCGTCAAAATACCTCCCATAACTGGACCGTTGAGTACACCACCCAAGGCTATTAGATAAGCTATCGCTAGGAGTCCCAGGATGCCAACATTCACTAGCGTCAAAGCTGATCCATGTAAGAGAACAAAGTCTGTGACAGAAGTTCCTGCCTCGTGGTTCAAAGCTCGGTAGCCCTTAAACGAAAAGCGGTTGGCACTCCAGCCCATCAAGATTAGGAAGAGGCAGAGCAAGATAACAAAGCCAAAGACCGGCCCATAGTTCACCGTCACCTGAATATTCTCCACCTCAACAGCCAACTTAAAGGACCGCATGACGCTAGCCACCACCATGGCCAAAACCCCACTGGTAAAGCCTAAATTATAGAGGTTAAAACCCAGGTGGAAGCGGAGGAAGGAAGAAGCAATGGGACTCACCACAAAGCCAACAAAAATACCCAAAGCATAGCCCAGAGGAATTCCCCAAGCCAAGGGCAGGCCCTGACCGAAACTCACCAGACTCACAACAGGACTCAAAGCCGTTGAAAAGAGGGCTGTCAGCAGGACTTTTTTAAAAGGAATAGATAAAAATTTTGTATAGAGCCAAGCCCCCATCATAAAGGGAATAGTATTGAATAAATTTTTGCCAAAAAAAGCAAAACCTGTTACAGTAAAGAGTGCCGCAAAAAGTGGTCCTGTCATCCATTTGGCATGGCGGCTCACCATAAAAGCATTCAGTAACATAAGGATCCCGGCATTAACAAAGGTCGCCCCGTAGCCTCCGACGGCAAAATAGTCCGTCAATAAATTCGAGGGCGCGATGAGAATCTGCCAGTAGCCCTGCAAAAGTTCAGGCAGGGGCTGGATTAAAAGACCACAAACAATAAAAAATAGGGCCAAAAGGTATAAAAAGTTGCTAGAAATGAGATTCTTCTTTAAAAAATAGGCATCGAGATGTTCGAGTACAGTGCCTAACAAATGGATCCCCCCTTAAGCTTTACTTATTTTGTCAAAAAAACTTTTAACCGCATCCACCCTTTCTCGCGATAGGGCCCATTCGACGAAGAGCGCAACAGCCGCCCCCACCAAGGTATCCACTAAGCGCCAGAAAACATAGAGAATCCGTTCCTGGTCGGGAATGGAATAGAGGACGATCGTATAAATCGCAATGGAACCTACAATCGCTTGCGAGGAATTAAAAGCATTGCCTAAGATAATGGTGAGCATAACACCCAAAGCAGGAAAGAGATAAGAAAAAATCTGCCAATTAGGGAAGAGGGTCATCAAAGAAACACAGAGAAGGGCCATCAAGCCCCCAATAAAATTCCCAAAAATCCGGTGGCGGCCATATTTATTGGTCGACTGGAAATCCGTTCGCTGGCTAAATCCAGCAGACAAGGCAGCAATCTGGGGGGAATGGGTGCTAAAGAGATCATATAGCAAGGCGATTAAAAAGAAACTGAGACCTGTCTTAAAAGTGCGCATTCCTAAGTGAAATCTTGTCTGTCCCATGCCAAGGGCTCCTTTCATCTTGACAAAAACTTTATAAGTAACATAATAGCGGTCAAGTTAGTAATTAACAAGTCTAAATTTAAAGAAAATCTAAATAAAAGCATTTTGAAAAAGAAAATAGGAGGAGACGCATTGGAAAAATCATCCCTAACACCAAGTGAACGTGAACAAGTTGCCGATATCATTGTCAATACCTTCGAAGACAAAATCCACTATGTTTGGATTATGACCAGCGACAAGGCCAAAGCCAAACGCCTGATCGCTAAACACTTCAATGAAGACCAATTAATCGTCGTACGCGACCAGGGCAAGATCCAAGGCATCCTCTCCTATGAAAGCCGGGACCAACCCAACTTCCTCCCCATCCCCTGGCAGAGCTTCCGCCAAGAATTCGGCTTCTTCCCCTCCCTGATCCGCAGCCTAGGCTACTACATCTACAAGCACAGCCAAAGTAAAGCCCAAGCAAGAGACTGGCACATTGACCTCCTCGCCGTCCACTCCCAAGCCAGGGGCCAAGGCATCGGTAGCCAACTCCTCCAAAAAGCCAGTCAAGCCGCCAAGGCCGACCACAAACAACAAGTCATCCTAGAAGTCGTCAACAGCAACCCCCGCGGCAAAAAATTCTACGAACAAAACGGCTTCGAAACCAGCGACCACCAAACCATCCCCCGCCTCTTCCAACCCTTCACCAAAGCCGCCAACTTCAACAGCTTCTATATCATGAAAAAAAGAGTGTAAAAAGACAGGGTGCGAGCAAGAGCGTTTAGCTTTGGATGCTTGGAGTAAGTTGGAATAAGGGCAAGCCAGGCTTGCACGTTTCCAACTTGCGAAAGCACTCCAAAGCTGCTCTTGCGAACCCGACTACAGGGTGTGAGGGCGCGCGGGTAGAAGTGGACCTCTGGAGCAAAGCGACAGAGAAGACTGAAAGTCTTCGGCGGCGCTTTGTGAAGAGGAGCCACTTCTGCGCGACCGAACCCGACTAGACAGGGTGTGAAGGTTGGCGCTTAGCTTTCGTTCACTGGAGCAAGTCACCAGAGCAGTCAACCAGACTGCGGCGGAGACTTGTGAAGTGACACGAAAGCTGCCAGTCTGAACCCGACTATAGTGAAAGCAAGGGCATTTGCTTAGATAAGAAGCTCATCCCAAGCAAGATAGCAATCCAAACTAAAAGGCAGCTAAGCGAGAAATGATTGGTTTTCTCGCTTAGCTGCCTTTTTATCTTCTTAGCTATTCCAAATATCATTCAAAATATTAGTTTGTTCGCGATCAGGGCCGACAGAGAAGGTAGAGATTTTAACCCCCACTAATTCACTGACGCGTTCCACATAACGACGGGCATTGTCAGGTAGGTCATCAAGGCTCTTGCAAGCTGTAATATCTTCTGACCAACCAGGCAGCGTTTCATAAATAGGGGTACAATCAGCCAATTCTTTAAGGCTGGCAGGATAGTAATCGATGCGACTGCCATCTGATTTCTCGTAAGCCACGCAGATCTTCACTTCTTCCAGACCAGATAAGACATCGACACAGTTCAAGCTGAGATCGGTTAAGCCAGAGATACGTTTAGAGTGGCGCATCACCACAGCGTCGAACCAACCTACCCGGCGTGGCCGACCCGTTGTCGTCCCATATTCATGACCCACTTCGCGGATGCGGTCGCCTACTTCATCAAAGAGCTCAGTTGGGAAGGCCCCTTCCCCCACTCGTGAGGTATAGGCCTTGCAGACCCCAACCACCTTATCAATCTGGGTTGCACCGATCCCGGTCCCAATGGTGGCGCCCCCAGCTACAGGATTTGAAGAGGTCACAAAAGGATAGGTCCCTTGGTCAATATCCAACATATTACCTTGGGCCCCTTCGAAGAGAACCCGTTGCCCTTGGTCCATCAACTGACCAATCAAATAAGAAGAATCCGCCACATAATCTTTAACTTCTTGACCATAAGCATAGTAGCTTTCAAAAATAGAGTCAAAATCTAAAGCTTGTCCTTGGTAAATCTTTTCAATGACTTGGTTATGATAAGCAAGATTTGCCTTTAATTTTTCCGCAAAGCTATCCTTTTCTAGTAAATCACAGAAACGAATCCCGATCCGAGCTGCTTTATCAGTATAAGCAGGGCCGATCCCTTTAATGGTCGTTCCAATCTTTTGGTCGCCCTTAGCTTCTTCTTGGAGTCGGTCTAATTCAATGTGGTAGGGCAGGATGACATGGGCCCGGTTGGAAATCCGTAAGCCGCTCGTGTCTACACCATTCTCCTTAAGATAGTTCAATTCCTTGACTAAGGCTTGGGGATTGACGACAACCCCATTGCCAATAATGGATAACTTATCTGGCGAGAAGATACCAGAAGGAATGAGGTGGAGGGCAAATTTCTTCCCATCGAATTGGATGGTATGGCCGGCATTATCTCCGCCCTGGTAGCGGACAATAGCGCTAGCCTCCTTAGCTAGGAAGTCCGTAATCTTCCCTTTCCCTTCGTCTCCCCACTGTGTTCCAACAACAACAATTCCAGACATAATTCCAAGTCCTTTCTCGATTGGCTTATCCATAGATTGGATAGTATTTTTGACGCTACAACCGTCTTTACTCCCCTACATCTCCGCTTCATCTCGGAAACTTACCGAGGAGAATTTATTGAATTCCTTAGTGAAGATTAATTTCACTGTCCCGCGGGCCCCACTCCGGTTCTTCTCAATAATCACTTCAATAATGTTATTATCAGCATCCGGATTCTCTTCCTCTTCGCTGCCCTCTCTTTGATAATAATCCTCACGGTAAAGGAAGGCAACAATATCCGCATCCTGCTCGATCGAACCGGATTCCCGGATATCACTGAGGACAGGCCGCTTATCCTGCCGTTGCTCCACACTCCGAGAAAGTTGGGACAGGGCAATGACCGGCACACTCAGTTCTTTAGCTAATTTCTTTAATTGCCGAGAAATCTCAGACACTTCCTGCTGGCGGTTCTCGCTCCGCCGGCTCCCTTCGATCAACTGCAAGTAGTCAATCACAATCAGGTCCAAGTCTCCCTTCTCTTGCTTGAGTCGGCGCGACTTAGCCCGAATATCTGTCACCCGGATCCCTGGAGTGTCGTCGATGTAAATCTCAGACTCCCCTAAAGCCCCCATGGCAACGACTAGGTCAGACCACTCTTGCGGCTCTAAACGTCCCGTCCGCAAACGGTTAGCATCGATACTACCTTCCGCACAGAGCATCCGGTTAACCAAGGATTCGGCCCCCATTTCCAGGCTGAAGATGGCCACCCGACCATTCTGCTTGGTCGAAATGTTCTGAGCTATATTCAGAACGAAAGCCGTCTTCCCTACCCCAGGCCGGGCCGCAAGGATAATCAACTCATCCGGGTGCAAGCCCGTGGTCATCTTATCAAGATCAGGGTAACCCGTCGCAATCCCCGTTACCGCCTCATGCTGCTTGGACAATTCTTCAATATGTCCAATCGATTCCTGGAGCACCTGGGAGATATGGATAAAACCATTACGATTGCGATTTTCACTCACCGCTAGGATTTGCCGCTCGGCCCCATCCAGGATGGTCGTCAAGTCATGTTCCTCACCGTAAGATTCCTTCTGAATTGTATTGGTCGCATGGATCAGCTTTCTAAGGATCGACTTCTCTTCGACAATCTTGGCATAGTACTCCGCATTCGCTGCCGTCGGTGTCTTCTCAGCAATTTCAAAAATATAGTCAGCCCCACCGATATTCTCCAGCATGCCCCGGCTCTGCAGATCTTCCTGGATCGTCAAGGCGTCAATCGCCTCATCCCGGTCATTGAGTCGCTGCATAGAGCTAAAAATCAAGCGGTGGCTTCTTTTATAAAAATCTTCTTCACTGACAAATTCATTGACAGTTGTAAAAATATCCGGTTCAAGTAGGATTGAACCCAATACTGCCTGCTCAGCTTCAATATTCTGAGGAGGAATACGTTCTATTAAGTCACTATCAGCCATGATTTCCTCCTTCGTCATAAATCAAGTCATTTAGGCGTTAATAATTATACTAAAAACTTCAGCTCATGAAAATAAGCCAGGGCAAAAAAAGCCCTAGCCCATTCAATTCTCATTCTTTTTTAAATTTTCTATTCCTCAACAACATGTACCCGGATCGTCGCTTCAACATCCGGATGTAATTTCACAGGCACGTTCCGATAGCCAAAAGCACGGATTGGGTTGGGTAATTCAATCTTCCGTTTATCGATCTTAATCCCATATTGGTCCTTCAAGGCTGTCGCAATTTGCTTAGATGGCACAGAACCAAAGAGACGGCCATCTTCGCCACCCTTAGCCTTAACTTCAGCAACCGTTTCCTCATCTTCTAGAAGGGCCTTTAATTTTTCAGCCTCTGCCTTTTCTTCAGCGGCTTCTTTGGCTTCTGCCTTTTGTTTGCCTTTTAGGGCAGAGATGGCACTATTGGTCGCTTCTTTAGCTAGGCCTTTTTTAATCAGGTAGTTTTGCGCATAGCCGGTAGAAACTTCCTTAATTTCACCTTTTTTACCTTGTTTTTTAACATCTTGTAAGAATATAACTTTCATCCTTATTCCTCCTTATCTTTTGCTAAAACTGCTTTCAACTGGTCGACCGCTTCACTCACCGTCACATCGGAAATCTGTGTGGCAGCATTGGACAAGTGGCCGCCACCTCCCAGTTCTTCCATGATCGTTTGCACGTTGACATTTCCCATACTCCGAGCCGAAATGCCGACCCGACCGTCATTACGTTGGAAGACAACGAAGGAAGCGGCTATCCCATTCATGGACAAGAGGGTATCCGCTGCCTGGGCAGCAATCACAGTGGCATATACTTGACCATCTGGACCCTGAGCAATCCCCATATTGGGCTCAACATACTGGACGCTCTCGATCAATTGGCTGCGGTCGATATAATCATTGAGATCCTCCTTCAAGAACTCTTGGATGAGGATGGAATCGGCCCCATTAGACTTCAGATAAGAAGCCGCATCAAAGGTCCGCGAGCCCGTACGCAAGGAGAAGTTCCGTGAGTCAACCATAATCCCTGCCAACATGATCGTCGCTTCCAAGCGATTAACCGGACTGCCTTCTGGATTTTGGTATTCAAAGAATTCCGTAATCAGTTCGCAGGCCGAGGAAGCATAGGGCTCAATGTATTCTAAGAGAATATTACTGGCCACTTCTTCACCCTTCCGGTGGTGGTCAATAACCACAATCCCATTAACCGCTTCAATTAATTCAGGGGCTACCGTGATAGAAGGCCGGTGAACATCCACCAAGAAGACAAGAGAGTCTGGTTGGACCATCTCTTCGGCCTGGCTTGGCGAAATAATAGCCTCTGCATTATCTGGATCTTGGCGCAATTCTTCAATTACCCGCTTAATATCTTGGTTGATTCGATCTTCATTCACCACGATATAGCAGTGGCTATCATTCATCTGAGCAATACGCCGAATTCCCACGCAAGCACCAATAGCATCCATATCGGGATAATCGTGCCCCATAACAAAGATAGTCTGATTTTCCTGCATCATCTTGGCAATCGTATTGGCTATTTGCCGCGACCGCACATGGGTCCGCTTAACCATTGGATTGGTTTTTCCCCCATAGTAACGGGCCTTTTGGTTCTTAACTTTGATGACAACTTGATCACCTCCACGGCTCAAGGCCAGGTCCACATTGGCTTGGGCTTGGTCCCCAATTTCGCTAATACTTAGCGGATCATCCATCTCACGGTAAGAAATCCCAATCGATAAGGTCAGTGGGAAGTTCCACTTAGAAGTGGCTTCTCGGATTGTATCGATAATCTGGAATTTATCCTCTTCCATCTCTTGCAAGGCCCCGTAAGTCCCGATGAGAAGGAAGCGGTCATCGTCCAATTCTTTAACAAAACTATTATACTTTCTTCCCCAAGTCGACAATTGCTTGGTCATGTAGTTATCGATCGTTGACTTGCGGCGGTCATTCAAGGCCGACATGATTTCATCATAATTATCCACCAAAATATGGCCAATAATCATACGATTGTTGCTGGCTGCTTGACTGATTTCGCCATATTGGGTCACATCCATAAAGTACATGGCCCGTTGATCGCGCAAGAGACCGACATCAAAGAAACGATCCTGCCACTGAATCCGATCCGTGGATTGACCTTCTTCTTCATATAAACGATGAAAAACTTCGGCTAAATCAGCATCGATTTCTTCAAGTTCATGGCCAATCAAGTCATTACGGTCAAAATACTTTAATAAGTAAGGGTTCACCCAGTCGATCAAATTATCATTCGGATTAAACAAGATAATACCAATCGGCATCTGCAATAAAATTTCATTCTGTACCGATTGCAAACGATTTTCGAGCCGCTCCATTTGTTTAGCAAACTCATATTCCAGGGCATTCCAAGCATAAAGCAAGACTAAAGCTACTAAGATAACCAATACGAGGATGAGAGCCCCTAATTTCACACTAGAGATAAAGGCTAGGATGGCACAAGCCAAGAGTAAGAGTGCAGCAATCCCAATCGCAAGAGAAATGCGACCATCTTTTAATTCAGGATGCTGCTTAGACTGCTTGTAATTTTTTTGCATGATCTACTCCTTCATTTCATATAAGGATATTTTAACACACTTAGCTTATTTTTAAATTAATTTCAATCATCTCTATTATACCGTGAAATAGGCAAAAAGAAAAGGATTAAAGAACATACGTTCCCTATATAAAATGTTACACGTGAAACAAAATAAAGTCACTTTTTTGGTAAAACAATTAATTAAGCTTCATAAGAGTCAAAACAGTAAAAACTTAAAATATTATCTTTATATATTAAATAAACACTTTCTTTTTGCTTGAATTCTCGCTTGCTATCAATCATTAAGAAATATTTTTGCTCAGCTATAAAAAAATCAGTTTTACTATTTCTATCTTTTATAAATGTTCCACGTGAAACACTAATACTGATTCCAACTTATTCAGCACTCAATTTTAAAATGTTTCACGTGAAACATAGCTGGAAAAAGTTAATAGGAAAGATATTAATCATTACGAAAAAGAAAAACTAAGCATTTATATTACAAAAGCAATAAGATATGGACAATAGCTTCATAGTGAATTAAAGTCGATTTTGATATTTTCATTTCAAGCATTCAAAACTTGACGATAAAAAAGAAGGACTAAAGAGAATAAAGCATTAGATATCAAAGTGGAACTCTTTCTTTAACTAGACAGACCTCCCTGTATGAAATATTTTTTTTAAGTCAACTACAAATTAAACTTCTGTCATCAACCAAGCTAAAGATTTCCCCATAATTTTTACCACGTATAGTTTTGTCCATAGCAATGTTAAAAGTGTCATGAAACACGGATAATAATAAGTGGTTCTATGCTAGCTAGTTAGCTGATTCAGAACTAACTACTCAACAGTAAGCAATTATAATCTGTCTAACTTAAAAGTTTTCGCCTCCTCCCAATTTCAACGATTGAGCTTATAAATAAAGATTAGCTGTCATAGATATGATTAACAATTACAATATCCAATAAGATAAACAAGAGACAAACATCTACAATCATTGTTTCACGTGAAACACAAATAGCAAAATTACTTTAATAACACGATTAAGTAGAAATAGAAAGGATCACACTTTTATTCAGTAATTAATTATTCTCCACTGGCCTCCGCTTGGATAAATTAATTTAATATTGCTAGTCTTTACAACTAATTGGTATGGAGAATTAAGATGATGCTATTTAGACCTTTCGATGACTTGAAATCACTTCAAGTCGAATCTTGCGAGCCCAACTCAACAACTATACCAGGAGTGTGAATGTAAGCATTGTCCGCTTAGCTTTTGTTCACTGGAGTAAGCCATCAGAATTAGAACACTCTTCAAGACTTGACTGTGTGTCGGAGACTTGTGAAGTCACATGAAGGTTAGGAAAATGAATCCAACTACTAACTATGTCCAATCCTTTACCAACAGTTTTCCATAGTTAACAGATAAGTTGTGCTATAGCTGATCGAAAGCTAGAGCGAATTACAGATATATATTCCGAATTCAGGACTAATAGACTTTTGTCACACGCTCTTATAGAATTAAAATAAATCTATTTTAACCTACATATCACATTCAATATCTTTTTTAAAGAAGACATTTTTAGAGAGAAGTATTAGCTATAGTCAATATAGTCAACAATACTGTTTTCATTAACTTGAAATCTAGCCCTAGATTCTAGATGTCTTCCATATTTAGTAAAAGGCTTCTGTGGCACACAGTCTATTGTTCCACGTGAAACATCGAAGTGGGTTAAGTAAAGCTAGCAAAATATAAAAAAAGAGAGACGATAGTTCTTGCATTCTTGAAGAAAAATCGTCTCTCTTTTATTTATTACACAATCTGATGATTCAATAATAGGTATTCTTGCTTAGGAAAGTATTATATTTAATCATTTATATTAAGATTATTTTGGTCAAAGTTATCCCAAATCTGCTAGGAAGTTAGATCTTTTCATTAACTTAAGACTAATTCAGTATTTTTCTTGGACTATGTATTCTCAAAAACTCAGCAATGGAGAATAAGCCAATTCATTATATTACGCTATCATATTTCCCTTTATAGTCCCAATTAAAAAACTTCATTTTGTTCCATGTGGCACATTAAAAGATCTACTCACATCGCTAATCATTTTTTAGCTAGAAGAACTTATACACAGTTTTATAATAAAAAGAAAATTTTATACTTATCCACACTAGACGAGAGGAACATCATTTCTTATTTTTATCCACAATTCAAGGATATCCACATTAGGTTTATACTTTTCCATATTTAAGTACTTTTTTATCTAATAATCAATAATAATGCTATAAATAAGAACATACGTTCCTACCAACGGACAAAACCCCTGTTTCCCAAACTTCTTATCCACAAATCAACAGGTTTGTCCACTTACGAACAGTCTTGTGGATAGTTGCTGTGGACAAGTTCTAGGCTGTTTCACGTGGAACAATCCACAGTTAGCCTCATAACTATCCACACCTGTGCATAAATAGAATTAACATGTGGAAAACTCTTGTTTTAGGAACATATGTTTATACACAGGCATAAAAAAAGCACCCGGTTGATACCCGGTGCTCTCTTCTATTAGTCCTGAACGGTAAATGGTAATAAGGCCATTACACGTGAACGTTTAATAGCAGTTGCTAAAGCACGTTGGTGTTTTGCACATGTACCAGTTACACGGCGAGGTAAGATTTTACCTTTTTCAGAAATATAACGTTGTAATAAATCTGTATCTTTAAAATCAATATGATCTACATGGTTAGCGCAGAAGAAACATACTTTTCTACGTCTACGGCCACCACGACGACGATTTTGTGCCATGTTCATTATCCTCCTTTATTCCATTTTTAGAATGGCAGGTCATCATCGGCAATATTAATCGAGGCCCCATCATTGTTAGACGATTGGTTCTGGTCGTTGTTACCAGAAGCAAATGGGTTGTCATTGCCAAATCCGCCTGCACTAAACGGAGAAGAATTATCATTAGAGGCAAAAGGATCTTGATTTGCTTGGGAAGCAAATGGATCTTGATTTTGGTTTGATGAACCAAAGTTATTGCCTTGGTAAGCATTGTTACCATATGAATTATTGTTAGATTGTGGACGACTTTCAGTAACTGATTTTGGCTCTAGTAAGCTGAAATTATTAGCTAAAACTTCTGTTACGTAAACACGTTGTCCTTGTTGGTTTTCGTAGTTACGCGTTTGAATACTCCCTTCAATTCCGACGAGGGAACCTTTCCGGGTAAACTTAGCAAAATTTTCGGCTGACTTACGCCACATCACACAGGAAATGAAGTCTGTCTCAGTTTCACCCTGTGAATTACGAAAGTTGCGATCACAAGCTACTGTAAAGTTAGCAACAGCGATGCCGCTTTGCGTATAACGTAAATCGACTTCTCGAGTTAATCGGCCAACTAATACGACATTGTTAATCATATGATAATCCCTCTCTCGTAATCTTAGTCTTCATTAAGCTTCAATTTTAGTGATCATGTGACGTAAAATGCCGTCGTTGATCTTAGCGAGACGGTCAAATTCGTTGATGCCTTCAGCATCTTCAGCTTCACATTCTACGATATGGTAGATTCCTTCGCGGAAATCTTCAATTTCGTATGCGAAACGACGTTTTTGCCAGTCTTTTGATTCAATGATTGAAGTCCCATTTGAAGTTAAGATATTGTCAAAGTTTTCAACTAAGGCTGATTTTGACGCATCATCTAAATCTGGACGGATAATGTATAAAACTTCATATTTAGTCATTGGCTTTCGCACCTCCTTTTGGTCTTGTGGCTCTCCTCATTAGAAAAGAGCAAGGAGAGTATATTCATACTCACAATATTATATTTTAACAGACTGGGAAAAATGACGCAAGTAATTGCTCAGTATTTTTCCATAATTATTTCTCTGATGGCTTCTGGGGCCCATCTAGCATTTTAGGGGCATTCCACCAAGCGATGGGCTATAATGAAGATAAGAGCTTTTATTGAAAGGGGTTTTTCCATGCAATTCTTTAACTATCTCCACCAGGGACAAGCTAGTCTAGGTGCTTACTTAAACGACAAACACTACGCCCTCAGTGACTGGATCTTAGACCATGAGAATTTGATGATCCATTCGATTGATGACCTCCTGAAGGCTAACCAGGCCAAGGCCTTAATCGACAGACTCAGAACTTTAACAAGCCAAGACCTGCCCCCCTTAGAAGGGGACTTTGACTTTCTACCCGCTGTGTTAGCACCAGAGAAAATTCTCTGCGTTGGGCTCAACTACCAGGACCATATCGATGAAGTGGACCGGTCGGATGCTCGGGAGGAACCGACGATCTTCTCTAAGTTTAATAATGCCTTGGCAGCGGCTGGACAAAAGATTCCTTTCCCAAGTTATGGCAGCCAGCTCGACTATGAGGCTGAGCTTGTCGCAATCGTGGGGGAAGAAATCAAAGACATCCGACCAAAAGATTTCCGGACAGACATGATCTTTGCCTATACGGCAGGTAACGATCTCTCCTTGAGAGACCGGCAATTCGCCAGTAGTCAGTGGTTGGTCGGGAAGACAGGAGATGGTTTTGCGCCAGTCGGACCCTATGTCAGCTTGTCGGACCAGCTTGATCCCCAGCAGCTCGCCATTAGCTGCCAGGTGAACGGTCAGACGGTCCAGACCGCTTCGACCCAACAAATGATCTTCAGCATTCCTGAAATTGTCAGCTACCTATCCCGTCACATGACACTTAAGCCGGGTGACCTCATCTTCACTGGGACGCCGGATGGGGTAGTTGCCGGTAAAAAAGCTGAAGACCGAGTCTGGCTGCAGCCGGGTGATCTGGTCTGTGTGACAATTGAAGGGATCGGCAGACTGGAGAATACTATTGCTTAAGCGAGTCCTTCATTTGCGCTAGTTTGACAAAAACTGTCAGGTAGATGAAGGCTGCCACAATAAGTAATAAATAGGCTGGTAAGTGGAAGAAATAAACAATAACTAAAATAAAGGCTAGAACCGTTCCAGCAAATAGGAGGCTAACACCCAATCCCTGGGCAAGTAGGTGGTTGTGGTCGGTCTGGTTTTGGTCAAGACTGTAAAAAGCGATCCGATCCTGCTTCAGTGCCCAAAAACCAAGTCCTAGGGTCACTACAGCCAGGATAAGAAAGATAAGATAAAGCATCACGAGCCCTCCTTTCTTAGGCTTAGCTATATTCTACCGGATTTATTCTCTTGGCTGCAAATGGGAGGACTGAGTTCTTTTATTCGCTTGCTGGCCTCGCTTGTGATAAAGTGGAGGGTACGCAATTATGATCAATAGTGATCGTTTGATTAGATTGGAGGCACTCGATTGTGCAAGTATTTGCTTACCTAAGAGCTTACCGTTGGCGAATCTTACTCGTTATTTTACTGACTTTCGGAAATGCTCTGGGTGAACTTTTTCTACCCAAATTAATGTCTACGGTGGTCGACCAGGGGGTGGCCAATGGGGATACCCAGCTGATTCTTAGGATAGGGGGCGTCATGTTGCTCGTTGTTCTTGTGACCGTCCTCTGCCGAGGCTCAGCCGCCTACCACTCAGCTAAGGCAGCTATGGGCTTCTCCCGGGACGTACGCCACCAAATGTATACCAAGGTCAACCACATGACCTTCGATGAGACCGAAGACTTCGGGATTTCCTCTTTAATTACCCGAACAACGGATGATGTCAATCAAATTGAACAAATGGCCTTGATGGGCATGCGGCCCTGGGTCCGGGGACTCTTAATGTTTGTGGGTGGGCTGATTATGGCCCTGACCACCAATCTCCGCTTGTCTTTTGTCATTTTTCTCAGTTTACCCTTAATTCTAATCGGGACCTATATTGTCTTTCGAGTGGCCTTGCCTTATTTTCCTAAGTTGCAAGCCTATCTCGACCGCATCAACCTGCTTTTCCGCCAGCGTTTGACGGGGCTGCGGGTTATTCGAGCCTTTTCCCGTAACCGTTATGAAGAAGAAATCTTCAGTGAGGCCAATGAGGACTACTACCAAACCGCTCTCAAGGTGAACCGTATTATGATTACCGTTATGCCTCTTTTGACCATTATCTTGAACTTCTCCCTAGTTGGGGTGGCTTATTTTGGTTCTCACCTGATCGACCAGGGGGACTTGCAGATTGGAGATATGATGGCCTATCTCCAGTACATTACCCAGGTCCTTTCGGCTTTGATTATGATCTCCCACCTCTTAACCATGCTGCCGCGGACCTTTACTTCGGCCCAGCGGGTGAATAAACTCTTGACCTATCCAACGCGTGAAATTGGGGGGCAGACTTCCCTCCAAGAGCCGATTCAACGGATTGAAGCCCGTGAGTTGACCTTCTATTACCCAGGCGCCAATCTGCCAGCCTTAAAAGGGATTAACTTTAGCATCGAACGTGGCCAGACCCTGGGCATTATTGGGGGAACCGGATCAGGGAAGTCGACCCTACTCAAACTCCTGCTCCAATTCTATGATCCAAGCACCGGCCACTTACTCATTAACGACCAAGATATTGAAGACTTAGAAGCCGCTAGTGTGCGCGACCAGATGAGCTATGTGCCCCAGCAAAACTTCTTCTTCACCAAGTCCATCCGTGACAACTTGTCCTATAGTAACGAGGGAGTTAGCGACGATCAATTGCTTAATAATCTAAGCATTGCCCAGGCTCGTGATTTTCTGCTCGCAGAAAACCCACTCGACGAAGCTATGATTCGCGGGGGGAACAACTTCTCGGGAGGTCAACGCCAGCGTCTAGCCATTGCCCGGGCCTTGAGTCGTCAGGTTCCTGTCTATATCTTCGACGACTCCTTCTCTGCCCTCGACTATCAGACGGACTATGAGCTCCGCCAGGCCCTCCAGGAAGCCCTAGACCAGGCCATCTTAATTATTGTCGCCCAGCGTGTGGCCACAATCCGCCATGCCGATAAGATCCTAGTCCTCGATAATGGCCAGGTCAAAGGTTTCGGCAGCCATGAGGACTTGCTAGCTCATAATCAAATTTACCGTGAAATTGCCCTAAGCCAAGGAGAGGAGGCGGCTGACCATGACTAAGAAAACACAAAAAACTTTACCCCGGCTCCTTGCCTATCTCGGCCAATACAAGCTCTTCTTAGGGCTTAGTGTTCTTTCTACCTTAGTTATCGCTGCTTGCGATATCATCGCCCCACGCATGATGGGGGACCTAACCAGCCAGCTCTTCCACGATGTCCAATCGGGCCAGGCTATTAACTTCCAGGCTGTAGCTAGGCTCTGTGTAATTTTATTGGGGATCTACTTGGCCCTTGGTATTTTTAATTTCATCCAAGGCCAACTGCTCACTTATATCTCTCAGAACTTTATCCTAAGGCTCAGAGAAGAAGTCTCCCGTAAAGTCAAACACATCCCCCTAGCTTACTTCGACCAATCCCGTACAGGTGATCTCTTGAGTCGGATGACCAGCGATGTCGAAATTTTGGGTAAGAATATCCAACAGACCATCAGCCAAGTCTTCTATGGGATCATTCTCCTCCTAGGTATCATCGTGATGATGCTCCGGATTTCCGGTGTCATGACAGCTATTTTCTTCATCACCATACCTATGAGCTTCTTTGCTACTCGATTTATTACCAACCGGTCGCAGAAATACTTCCGTGCCAAGGCAAAAGGACTGGGAGCTATGGTCGCCTACGTTGAAGAAAGCTTTACTGGGACGGACCTGATTAAGGCCTATAACTATGAAGACCGGGCCGACAAAGAATTCCGTACCTACAATGACAAGCTCTATGATGTGTCTTACAAGGCCAGCTTTATGGCGGGGGTCCTCCTACCTGTGATGACTTTTGTCAGCAACATGGGCTATGTCGCTATTGCCATCGTCGGCGGCCTCCTCGTCCTCAACCGGCAGATACTCGTCGGGGACGTTTTGGCCTTTATCCAGTATAGTCAGAAGATGACTCGCCCCATCAATACCATGGCAGAGATGGCCAATCTCCTCCAAGAAACCCTGGCTTCGGCCGACCGGGTCTTTGAATTTCTGGATGCACCTGAAGAAGTCGACTGCGATGAGGCACGAATTGAATCGCCTATCGAAAGCATCAGCTTCGACCACGTGGGCTTTGCCTATGAAACCGGCCATCCCATTATCAAAGACCTGAGTTTAGAAGTGGACCAGGGGCAAACGATTGCCATTGTGGGGCCAACGGGGGCCGGTAAGACCACCCTGATCAACCTCCTCTTGCGCTTCTACGATGTCAGCAAGGGGGCGATCCGGATCAACGGAACAGACATTCGCCAGGTACCGCGCGATAATCTGCGCCAACATTTTGGCATGGTCCTCCAAGACACTTGGCTCCTCCAAGCCAGTATCGAAGAAAACATCCGCTATGGTAAGTCCGGAGCTAGCCAAGAAGAAGTGATCCAGGCGGCCAAACAAGCCTACTGCTACCACTTCATTGAGAGCCTCCCAGATGGCTTCGACACCCTACTCAACGAAGAAGCCTCCAACATCTCCCAAGGCCAACGCCAGCTCCTCACCATTGCCCGGGCCTTCATCTCGGATCCTGATATCCTCATCCTGGACGAAGCTACCTCCTCCGTCGACACCCGGACAGAAGGCCTCATCCAAGAAGCCATGGCCAATCTCATGACCGGACGAACCAACTTCGTCATCGCCCACCGCCTCTCCACAATCGTCGACGCCGACCACATCCTCGTCCTCGACCAGGGGGACATCGTCGAACAAGGCAGCCACCAAGAACTCCTCGCCCTCAACGGCACCTACGCCAAACTCTACCAAAGCCAATTCGCTGAATAGAAAGGGTGAGAGGGAGCGCGGGTAGAAGTGGACCTCTGGAGCAAAAGACCGAAGAAGTCTGAAAGACTTCGTAGGGATTTTGTGAAGAGGAGCCACTTCTGCGCGACCGAACCCGACTAAGGGTGTGAGAGGATGCGGGAGAAAGGGACCTCTGGAGTAAAAGACCAGAGAAGGCTGCAAGCCTTCGACGGACTTTTGCGAAGAGGAGCCCTTTCTGCATCCTCGAACCCGACTAAGGAAGGGTGTGAGCAGAGGCGGTTAGAAGCTTACCACTGGAGCACGAACGAATAAGAGCAAGCTCTGCTTGCACGTTTCGTTCGTGTGAAGTGGAGAAGCTTCTGCCTCTGCGAGCCCAACTGGAAAGGGTGTGAGGACGCACGTTTAGAAGTGGACCTCTGGAGCAATAGGCCAGAGAAGTCAAAAAGACTTCGTAGGCCTATTGTGAAGAGGAGCCACTTCTGTGCGACTGAACCCGACTAGACCAGGGTGTGAGCAGAGGCGGTTAGAAAGGAATGACTGGAGGCAAAAGAGACAAGAGCGGCTTCAGTCGATCGGTCTCTTTTGCTGAAGTCACTTCCTTTCTGCCTTTGCAAACCCGACTGGAGGGTGTGAGACTTGGCGCTTAGCTTTGGATACATGCAGTATCAATCTTGAAAATATAAAATAAGAATCAACAAGCTAGCAAGGGCCCTTGCTAGCTTGTTTACATTATGAGGAGGCTAGGCAGCTTGCCTAGCAGGGGGCCAACTTGCGAACAAGATCTGTATTCGAAAGTTAACACAAGCAAGTCGCAGGTCAACAAATCCCTACACGTCAAACTAAATCTTGAGTCCTAAAACTGAATCTTTCAATCTATACCTATAGTCTATATTTCACAGCGATAATTTTTTATTAAAAAGTAAGCGTTTTATTTTTTAATTTAAGGCTTTTATGTTAATTTAGAAGTATAAAGAAAGTGTTTTCATTAAGCTTTCATTATTCAAAGAAAAGGAGAAAAATTATGTCAGCCGAATACAAAGCACCTTCTGAGGTGAAAGATTTAACTATTTACAATACGATTGAATTAGAAGATTTAGCTAAAGAAGTCATGCCTAAGGGAGGCTTTGACTACCTAGCCGGTGGTTCTGGGGAAGAATTCACCTTAAAACGCAATGTTCAATGCTTTAAATCGCAAGGCATCCTTCCTCGTGTCTTGGCCGATGTGGAATTCCCAGAGACAGAAACTGAAATTTTTGGCCAAAAACTTAAAGTACCTTTCATCATGGCGCCTATCGCTGCCCACGGTCTAGCCCACGAAAGTAAAGAAGCTGGGACAGCCAAGGGAATTTCTGAATTTGGTGGATCCATTATGTCCATTTCTGCTTATTCTGGCGCAAGCTTCCAAGAGATCGATGAAGGGCTCCAAGGTAACCCACGCTGGTTCCAAATTTATATGTCTAAAGATGATGAATTAAATATCAATATCTTAAACGAGGCTAAGGCAGATGGTGCCTCCGCTATTATTCTAACAGCTGATGCCACGATTTCTGGTAACCGGGACCGCGATGACAAGAATGAATTTGTTTATCCCTTTGGTATGCCAATTGTTTCCCGCTACCTAAGCGGCACTGGGGAGAATATGTCCCTCAACAACATCTATGGCCAGTCCAAGCAGAAGATTACGCCACGTGATGTGGAATTTATCAAGAAAAACACAGACCTCCCTGTCTTTGTTAAAGGTCTGCAAACAGCTGAGGATGCCAATGTGGCCATCGGAGCAGGGGCTGACGGTGTTTGGGTATCCACACACGGTGGCCGCCAATTAGACGAAGCACCAGGCTCCTTTGAATGCTTAGCCGAAGTTGCTGATGCGGTTGCTGGCCGGGTGCCAATTGTCTTCGACTCAGGTGTCCGCCGCGGTGAACACATCTTCAAGGCCCTAGCCCAAGGTGCCGACCTGGTTGCTCTGGGCCGTCCTGTCCTCTTCGGCTTAGCCCTAGGCGGCTGGAAGGGCGTGCGATCCGTCTTTGAGTATTTCGAGACCGACCTCAAACGCGTGATGCAATTGGCTGGAACGCAAAACATTGACCAAGTCAAAGCAGCCCGCTTAAAAGCCTTAGATAACTGGAATTAGGACCAAAGTCACTGGCTTCCTCCTTTTGGGGAAGCCAGTTTTTTTCTAAAGTAAATCTTATGAGTGAGCATGCCTTCTGCTCACAATCCAAATTGTATTCGCTATTATTTAGTTAATCACTGTCAATACACAAATATTTTTCCCCAGAAGATCTAGTCTTTAATTTATGTCTTTGGGCACACATGCTATACTAGGGATAAATTAATTTTAAGAAAAATTAAAGGAGTGAGGGAAATGCTTGAAGCTAAGCACCTAACCAAGACTTTCGGGCAGAATGTTGCGGTTGATGATGTCTCCTTCCAGCTGGAGAACGGAAAGATTCTTGGCATGATTGGCCGTAATGGGTCTGGAAAAACGACCATCTTCCGGATGATCTTGGACTTTTTGACACCAGAAGGCGAGGGTAGTGTGACCTGGAATGGCAAGGCCATGAACACCCAAATTTATAATATTATCGGCTACCTACCAGAGGAGCGGGGGCTCTACGAGAAGATGTCCATCGAAGAGCAGATTATTTACTTCGCTGAATTGCGGGGGATGAAGCGCCAGGATGTCTTGGGTCGGATTGATGAGTGGATGGACCGCTTCAAGGTTAAGGGCAAACGCCAGGACAAGATTAAAACCCTGTCTAAGGGGAACCAGCAGAAAGTCCAACTGATCGCCACCCTCATCCATGAACCTGAATTTGTGATCCTAGATGAGCCTTTTTCTGGCTTGGACCCGGTCAACGCTGACTTGCTCAAGAATGGCATCCTCTATCTGAGAGACCAGGGGAGTTCTATCATCTTCTCCAGCCATAATATGGATAATGTCGAGCGGCTCTGTGATGAACTGATTATGATCCATGATGGCAAGCGCGTGCTCTATGGCCCCATCCACCAAGTCCGTGAAAGCTTCGGCAATACCCGGCTCTACCTGGAGACAGACAAGTGGACAGCTGAACAATTGGCCGGATTAGAAGGTGTGGACAAGGTTGAAAGCGACCGCCCTGGCGTCTATCAATTGGAGCTCCAGGATGAAAGTTATGGCTCGCAGATCTTCGACCAAGTGACCCAGGGCCATTATATTAAAGCCTTCAGCCAGCAACCGCCTACACTCGAAGCAATCTTTAAAATGAAAGCAGGTGGCTCCAATGAGTAAATTATGGACTGTCGCTAAGAATGTTTACCGCAAGAATGTCTTTTCTTGGTCCTTCGTCTGGATGGTCGTCTCGCCCCTGGTTATGGTCGCTGTCTTTGGCCTCATCGGCTACTTCATTGGTCAGAGCGAGGCCACTAAGTCGGGGGATATCGCCTTGGTCCAGGCTTCTCCCGAAATCCAAGAGATTGTAGAGGCGAATAAGGGCCACAATCAAATTATCTTGGACCTCAACCAGGAAGAGGCCCAAGCTGCCTTACGCGATGATAAGATTGATGGCTACCTGAAAGTTGGCGAAGAAGAAGGGCAAATCAAGGCCAACTTCTTCCACAAGACCACTTCTAGCGATGTTAATTTAGACACGATTGAAAAAGGCCTCCAAGATTTACAGGTCCGGCGCTTGGCTCAAAGTTTGGGCCTCAGCCAAGCTGACCTGGCCAAGCTCCAAAACCAATCGGTAGCAATCAATGTCAATAATTTGAATTTCGGAGACGATGGTCAGCTTTCCCAAGAAGAGGGGAATTCAGTCAAGTATATCATTCGCTCATTTATGGCCTATTTTACTTGCTTTATTGTTTTCTTCTTTATCATCTCCTATGTCAACATCATTGCCCAAGAGATTGCAGCAGAGAAGGGCTCGCGGATTATGGAAATTATCCTCTCCAGTATCCCAGCCCGGACCCATTTCTTCGGCAAGATGATTGGGGTGGGGCTCATGATCCTAACTCAAATTGGCTGCTACCTAATCCTCTATCTCCTAGGAGCGGCTGCCTTTGCTAGCTCCCTAGTTAGCCTGCCGATTCCAGATGAGCTCTTAGACAACTTACAACTAGGCAGTCTGGTCCAAGAAGCTCTGCCCATTTTTGCCTTGGGC
Organism: Aerococcus sp. UMB1112A; assembly: GCF_030230715.1. NCBI lineage: Bacteria > Bacillati > Bacillota > Bacilli > Lactobacillales > Aerococcaceae > Aerococcus > Aerococcus sp. UMB1112A. The sequence continues at coordinate 26,193 of NZ_JASPDS010000010.1, forward strand.
CTGGTCTTTGCCCTCATCGGTATCCTGATCTATACAAGCTTTGCGGGCTTCCTAGGCTCTCTTGTTTCCAAGACTGAAGATGTCCAAAAAACCATCATGCCTGTTGTCTTCCTAGGGATTGCGGGCTTCTATATCGGCCTCTTCGCCTTCGCTTCCTCAGCCAACAATGCCTTGGTGCGGATCAGCTCACAGATTCCTTTCTTCACTCCCTTCGTGATGCCCTTCCGTATCGCTGGAGAGAGTGTCTCAGGCTTCGAAATTGGCCTCTCTATCGTCCTCAGTCTGATCACGATGGTAGCCATCTTCTACCTCTCAGCGGCCTTCTACAAGAGCAATGTCCTCACCTACAGTGACAAGGGCATGCTGGACACCCTGAAGCGGTCCTGGACCCTCTGGCGCAGCGAGAAAGAGGCTTAGAAATACGAACAAAAATTCATAAGAAAAAGCCAGCTTGAAAGCTGGCTTTTTGCTTACTTTTATTCCTATTCTTGGTCGTCGTCTTCTTCGTCCAAGAGTTCATTGGTGAAATGGTGCAGGTTTTCTTGGATTTGGTCATCCGACAGGCGAGCTTGAGGGATATCCTGGTCATCATAAACCGATTCATCACTGTCTTCGGTTTCTTCATTGACCTTTTCAGCAATGGCTGAGAAATCATCCTCGCTCTCTGGCTGCTGGACCGAGCCTGCAGAAGTAGTTTCTTCCTCTTCTTCAGGTGCCACCTTGGCCATAGTTGAGACCTTGGCGTCATCATTCAAGCGCATGAGGCGAACGCCCTGGGTCACCCGACCTGTTTGTGAAATATCAGCTGCATGGAAGCGAATAACCACTCCTTCATCGGTCATCAACATGATATCTTCAGTCAGGTCAACGGTTGTCATGCCCACAAGCATCCCGTTCCGCTGGCTGGCATTGATGGTTTTGACCCCTTTACCACCACGCTTGCGGATGGCATATTCGCTGGCTGGGGTTCGCTTACCATAACCGTTTTCGGTCACGACAAGGACATCCGCATCGTCAGCCAGGACGGCGGCCCCAATCACATAGTCACCAGGGTCCAAGCGGATGGCCCGAACACCGGTAGCTGTCCGTCCCATCGACCGGGCGTCTTGTTCATTGAAGCTGACCGCATAACCATTGTGGGAAGCCACGATCAGGTTGCGCTGGCCATTGGTAAAGAGCACATCGACGAGCTCATCATCCTCCTTGAGATTGAGGGCGATCAGGCCATTGTTACGAATATTGAAGTAGTCGCGAACGGGGGTCCGCTTGATAACACCCTGGCGCGTAATAAAGGCTAGGTAGCCATCAGAATCGCCGTCATGGTCCATCGGGGTTACATTAACGGCATCGCGGACCTTCTCATCCTCTTCCAGGTTCAGGAGGTTGACGATCGGAATCCCCTTGGCTTGCCGGCCATATTCTGGAATCTCATAGCCCTTCATCTGGTAGACCTTCCCCTTGTCCGTAAAGAACAGGATAATATCATGGGTAGAAGTTGAGAACATGGTTTCAATATAGTCCCCATCATTCATGCTCATGCCTTTGACACCGAGACCGCCGCGGTTTTGGACACGGAATTCATCATCGGCAATCCGCTTAATATAGCCGTTCCGAGTCAGGGTAACGAGCACATTCTCTTCTTCGATCAAGTCCTCATCTTCCAGGCTGGTGATTTCACCTACCCGCAGTTCGGTCCGGCGGTCATCACCATAGCGGGCCTGGATTTCTAATAATTCTTGGTAAATAATTTCATAACGTTTCTCTTCGCTGGCAAGGATTTCTGTCAAGCGGGCAATTTCAGCCATGAGTTCCGCATGTTCCTTGTCAATCTTTTCTCTTTCCAAACCGGTTAAGCGAACCAGACGCATATCGAGGATGGCTTGGGCTTGCTTATCTGAGAGCTTGTACTGGGTCATAAAGATTTCCTTGGCTTCGTCACCAGAACGCGATGAGCGCAGGATATTGACGATTTCATCAATATGGTCCAGGGCCACTTGTAAACCTTCCAGGATGTGGGCCCGGGCCTCAGCCTTTTTCTTCTCAAAGATCGACCGACGACGGATAATCTCTTCTTGGTGGTCTAGGTAATAGGTCAAGATTTCCTTGAGACTCAGAGTCTTAGGCACACCGTTGACGATGGCCAACATATTAAAGTTGAAGTTGGCTTGGAGCTGGGTCAGCTTGTAGAGGTTGTTGACGATCACACTGGCACTGGCGTCCTTGCGGCATTCCACCACAATCCGCATGCCATCCCGGCCGGATTCATCCCGGACCGCCGTGATGCCTTCAATTACCTTATCTCGAGCTAAATCCGCAATCCGTTCCACTAATTTGGCCTTGTTGACCATATAGGGAATCTCATGGATCACAATCCGTTCGCGGCCACTGGACATCTGGTCAATATCCAGCTTGCCGCGGACAATGATGCGTCCTTGGCCTGTTTCATAAGCCTTGCGGATCCCCGACTTGCCGATCACAATCCCCCCGGTCGGAAAGTCCGGCCCAGGAATGGCTTCCATCAGCTCGGCTGTCGTTGCTTCTGGATTCTTCATCAGGGTGTGGATACCTGAGATTACCTCATTTAAGTTATGGGGTGGAATATTGGTGGTCATCCCAACCGCAATCCCGGTCGCCCCATTAACTAAGAGGTTAGGGAAGCGGGAAGGGAGAACTTCTGGTTCACGCTCTTCGCCGTCGTAGTTGGCAATAAAATCTACCGTGTCCTTGTTGATATCCCGCAACATTTCAGTGGCAATCTTACTCATTCGCGCTTCGGTATACCGCATGGCAGCGGCCTGGTCCCCATCGATGGAGCCGAAGTTCCCGTGGCCGTCTACCAGCATATAGCGGTAGGAGAAGTCCTGGGCCATCCGCACCATGGATTCATAGATGGCGGAGTCCCCATGGGGGTGGTACTTACCCATGACATCTCCGACAATCCGCGCTGACTTCTTATAAGGTTTATCTGGGGTAACCCCCAATTCATTCATCCCGTAGAGAATCCGCCGGTGGACAGGTTTCATCCCATCCCGAACATCCGGCAGTGCCCGTGCCACGATCACACTCATGGCATAGTCGAGGAAGGATGTCCGCATTTCATGGGAGATTTCTCGACGTTCTAATCTATTGTCTAAAGCCAAAATACTAGCCTCCTATTCTAGCTTGCCTAGTCGTCCAATTGGTCATGACTAAAGGTCGATGGTCGCATAAGTGGCGTTCTCTTCGATAAAGTTCCGACGCGGTGCCACATGGTCGCCCATTAACATGGAGATCATTTGGTCGGCTTCCACTCCGTCTTCAACGCTGACTTGAAGCATGCGACGCGTACTTGGGTCCATGGTCGTATCCCAGAGCTGTTCGGCATCCATTTCGCCCAGCCCCTTATAACGTTGGACAACGGGCTTGGGTCGCTCAGGAAGACTAGCCATATAAGCCTCTAATTCGGCATCCGATTCAATATATTGGATCTTCTTCCCTTGGCGTACCTGGTAGAGGGGAGGAACCGCAATATACACATAACCCGCATCCAAGAGGGGACGCATGTAACGATAGATCAGGGTCAATAAGAGGGTCCGGATGTGGGCCCCATCGACATCGGCATCGGTCATGATAACGAGCCTGTGGTAGCGGGCCTTGGAGACATCGAAGTCATTGCCCCAGCCCGTCCCCATCGCTGTAAAGAGGGAACGAATCTCTTCATTGGCTAAGATCCGGTCCATAGATGCCTTTTCAACATTCAAGATCTTACCACGGATAGGCAAGATAGCTTGGAAGTGGCGGTCCCGGCCGTTCTTAGCGGAACCCCCAGCGGAATTTCCTTCGACGATGAAGAGTTCGCATTCCTCGGGCACCCGGCTGGAACAATCAGCCAATTTACCCGGTAGATTGGAGATCTCTAGCCCAGACTTCTTCCGGGTCATTTCCCGGGCCCGTTTGGCTGCCTTCCGTGCCTTAGAAGCAACCAGCCCTTTATCGACAATTTGCCGGCCGATATTAGGATTCTCTAAGAGGAAGGTTGAAAAGTGCTGGCCGAAGAGTCGGTCGGTAATCGTTCGTACTTCCGAATTCCCGAGTTTCATCTTGGTTTGCCCCTCGAATTGAGGATCGGGATGGCGGACTGAAACAATCAGAGTCAGGCCTTCACGCACATCTTCTCCGGTCAGGTTCTCATCATTGTCCTTGAGAATATTGACATTCCGGGCATAGTCGTTGATGGTCCGGGTGAGGGCGGTCTTAACCCCAGATTCATGGGTCCCCCCTTCAAAAGTATGGATATTGTTAGCAAAACTCATAAAGTTCACATGGAAGTCGTCCGTATACTGGAGGGCAACTTCGACTTCAATATCATCCTGTTCCCCTTCTAGATAGATCGGTTCAGGGAAAAGCGGGGTCTTATTCTGGTTGAGGAAGTCGATATACTCCTTGATCCCACCTTCGAAGTGGTAGCTGTATTCAACCGTTTCCTCTTCCCGCTTATCAGTCAGTGAAATCCGCAAGCCCTTGTTCAAGAAAGCGAGCTCCCGGGTCCGTTTATTCAGAATTTCTCGGTTATAGACCGTTGTTTCTTGGAAAATCTCACTATCGGCTTTGAAGGTGACGACCGTTCCTTGTTGGTCGGTTTCTCCCGTCACTTCGAGCTCAGTCATGATCTTCCCCCGGCTGTATTCTTGGTGGTAGACCTTGCCATTCTTGTAGACATCGACGTGGAGCCATTCGGAGAGAGCATTCACCACTGAAGCCCCAACCCCGTGCAGACCGCCAGAGACCTTATAAGAGCCTCCGCCGAATTTACCGCCAGCGTGGAGAACATTAAAGACCGTCTCTACCGCTGGCCGGCCCGTTTTTTGTTGGATATCGACAGGAATCCCCCGGCCGTCGTCTGTAATCCGAATCACATTATCTTCCAAGATTTCAATTTGGATATGCTTGGCAAAACCAGCTAAGGCCTCATCGATTGAGTTGTCGACAATCTCCCAAACTAGGTGGTGGAGGCCGGTCTCACTGGTCGACCCAATATACATCCCAGGCCGTTTCCGAACCGCCTCGAGCCCCTCTAGGACTTGAATTTGGCTGGCATCATAACTCTCTGCCAGATGGGCCAGCTCCTCCTTGCTTGGTTCGTGGCTCTCTTCCTGTGCTTGGTCTTCAAAGTGTTTCTCATCTGCCATCGCTTTCCATCACTCCTTCTAGTCATCCAATCGTTGGACTTGTCCCTGCGCAATCTCAAACAGCGCCGGCTCATCAATCTGTTCTTCCTGGACCCCATCGAGACTGGTCGTCGTCAAAAAGGTCTGAACTTTCTTTTCAATAGTTTTGAGTAAGTGGGTCTGCCGGTCATCATCCAACTCACTCAAGACATCATCCAATAAGAGAATGGGGTATTCCCCCGTCATCTCCTGCATACACTCAATTTCTGCTAATTTCATACTCAAAACGGTGGTCCGCTGCTGGCCTTGTGAGCCAAACTTCTGGACATCCTGGCCGTTAATCAAGAATTGAAGGTCATCCCGGTGGGGGCCAGCTAAGCTCACCCCGCGGTCCAATTCCCGTGCCCCAACTTCTTCAAACTTAGCCAAGAGGGCCTCATAGACATTCTCCTCAGAGGGAGCCTGGGGCAGGTCGACCGCAGTCCGATAGCGCAGACTGAGTTCTTCCTTGCCCTGGGAGATATTGTGGTGGAGCTCGCTCGCCCAGCCCTCTAATTTATCAAGGAAGGCCAGGCGCTGGCAAATAATCCGGGCGCCCGCAGCAGCCACTTGCTCCGTCAATATCTCCAAGTAAAGCTTATCTTGGGCCTGCTGACTGAGTAGCTGCTTTAGATAGGCATTACGCTGCTTTAAGATCTGCTGGTAGTCAACCGAAGTATGCAGATAAACAGGGCTCATCTGGCTGAGCTCCATATCAATAAATTTCCGCCGCAATTGCGGGGCCCCCTTGACCAGGTCCAGGTCTTCAGGGGCAAAGAGCACCACATTCAAGCGGCCAATATAGTCACTCAGACGACGCTGTTCGAGGTGGTTGACCTTAACCAACTTGCCACTTTTGGTCAGCTTGACACTTAAGGGCAGCTGGCCGAAACGGTTGCTGACCCGGCCTTCAACCAGGGCTTCCTGACTCTCCCAGCGCAAGAGCTCGCGGTCATGGTTAGTCCGGTGGCTGCGGGCTAGGGAGAGGATATAGATCGCCTCTAAGAGACTGGTCTTCCCCTGGGCATTGTCCCCGATAAAGACATTGATCCCCGGTGAAAAAGTCACCTCAGCAGACTCATAATTTCTGAAATTGAGCAGGCGGATCTCATCGAGGATCATGGGCATCATCCAAAGCCGCGTCAGAAGCACTGACAAGCTGGAAAATGGCTTCCTCAGCAGGCACTTCAACTACTGACCCTGGATAAATCTTTCGTCCTCGACGCTGATCCTGCTCACCATCAATATAAACCGCAAATTCAGACAGGTACCATTTCGCCTGGCCACCCGTTGCAATAATGCCTGTTTCCTTCAACAATTGGGTCAAAGTCATAAAGTCACCCGTTATCTCAATGGTCTCAGTCATTACGTCACTTCCTTTCCATCTTCCTTAGCTTCCGCTAAATAAAAAATCGCAATCCCTGCTCGAACCGGCAGAGATTTGCGATTTAGCCAAATACGAGCCAAAGCGGTCGTCGCAAATTAAAAAATCTATAGCTCATTTAGATCTATACTGTCACTTCTTATTATACCCCAAAAACCGCTTTTTTTGCAAAGAGAGGGGGCTATTGGCTTGTTTTTTATTGGGAGGGAAATTCGTCTCTAAATAATGAAAAGCCTTCTCAGGACAAAATAAGGCCACTTTAAGAAAAAACTTGTCTTATTTTTGTGAAAGCCGAGTATTCAATCAAAAGAAGCAAGCAAAGAAGATAAATGAAACTTATTTCATGCGATGGAAAGTTCCGATTGACAAAAGACGAACAAACTGCCTATAATCAAGACACAGGAAATGAATGTCTTCCTTGGGCCTAGCCCTAAACCGCTATTGATGATTCAAAAGCTGATGACTTCTGCTGTAAAGAGCAGGGGCATCAGCTTTTTTGCTCTTTATTCAACTAAATATTCAAAGGAGTGATACGATGTTACTGATGAGCTTTGCTTATATCTTTATTTTTGGTCTCTTGATTGACCGGCTCTGCAAGCAGTTCAAGGTGCCGAGCTTGGTTGGTTTTCTCTTTCTAGGAATTGTCCTCGGCCCCCATGTCTTCAATCTCTTGGATGGGGGGATCCTTGACCTGTCGGCTGACCTCCGCCAAGTCGCCCTTATTATTATTCTCAGTCGGGCGGGCCTGTCGCTCGACCTCAAGGGCTTATTGAAGGTGGGACGTCCGGCCTTACTCATGTGCTTTGTCCCAGCGACTTTCGAAATCTTGGGGACGGCGCTACTGGCTCCTAGCATTTTAGGCATTTCTCGGATTGATGCCTTGCTTTTGGGGACCGTCTTGGGTGCTGTTTCGCCGGCTGTCGTCGTCCCTAAGATGATTAAACTCATAGACGAAGGCTACGGTATGGACAAGCAGATCCCTCAGATCGTCTTAGCGGGGTCTTCGGCTGACGATATCTATGTCCTAGTCCTTTTCTCCTCCTTCCTTGGGCTAGCCCAAGGTGGCGATTTCCAAGCCAGCCAGCTCCTAAATATCCCAGTCTCTATTGTCCTCGGTATCCTGGTCGGTGGACTAGTTGGAGCAGGGCTCAATGCCTTCTTCAAACGCTTCAACTGGTCGAGCATTAGTCAGGTCATCTTCCTTCTTGGCTTCTCTTTCGTCTTTGTCTCCTTGGAGAAAACCTTCCCTCAAGTCCCCTTCTCCGGTATCTTGGCTGTCATGAGCATGGGTATCCTGATCAACCGTTTGGACGGCAACCGCGCCCAGGACCTCTCCCGCTACTACAATGCTTTGTGGATTCCAGGTGAAATCCTACTCTTTGTTCTGGTGGGGGCCTCCGTCAACCTCCCTTATGCCTTCCAAGCCGGCTGGCTGCCCATCTTACTGATTGCCCTAGTACTCTGCTTCCGTGCAGTGGGCGTCCTCATCAGCCTCAGCCGGACCAATCTTAGCCTGCAAGAGCGGGCCTTCAGTGTTATCGCCTACCTGCCTAAGGCCACCGTCCAAGCAGCTATTGGGGGGATTCCCCTAGCTATGGGCCTGCCTGCTGGCGAAATCATCCTCACCGTCTCCGTCGTCGCCATCCTCCTCACCGCCCCCCTAGGCGCATTCGGCATCGATCTGACCTATCGCAAATGGCTCAAGCAGAAATGATCATCCACATGTGGATAAAACAAAGACCTTCCCACTGCTCGTGGGAAGGTCTTTTTAAGTCTTAGTTTTTTATTTGTTTAAATAATAGATAAGCTATATAGGCAAGTAAGACCAAAAAGAGGGCTAGACGACGCTGAGAAGCTTCTGGGAACACTTGGATAATTAGGTTGACTAAAAGTAAAATGACCCCCATTTGCACCAAAGCTCGGACTAAGTTGCTAGGCCATTTATCAAAACCATGCTCTTCGCAAGCCTTCTTAAAATAAATCATCGTCCAAGAAGTATAGAGGGCCAAATTTTCAACGAAGCGGCTGACATCTGAAAAAACTAACACAACATATGCCAGCAAAGGCAAGCAAATAAGCGCATTGGTTACTTTTCTTAGCCTATCTTCTGTCATCACGACCACCTCTCTTGAAATCCAATCATTCGTCTTATATTTATAGTATAAAATAAAAAGGCAAAGACATAAAGTTGCTAGTCGGTAAACTACACCATAAACAAAGCGCCCCTAGGCCAGTCTTAGCTCATCTCAGCTAAAACAGGTCAGGAGGCGCTTTTTTAATTTTTTAAGTCTAGTTCCCCGGTGTCCGGATAGGGGTAATCAATTGAACAAAGTTGAAGTTATCCTGGGCATTGGCTGGCAGGAGAATAAATTGGTGGGAAGGGGATTGGAAGCGCAGAGCAATCTCTTGGGCGCCAAAAGTTCTCAGGGCTTGGCGCATGTAGTCCGGGTTGAAGGAGATCGCTAGGCTTTCCCCATCAGCAGAGGAAATATTTAATTCTTCTTCCACCTCACCGACTTCAGCAGACTGACCGGATAGGACAACCTGGTCACTGTCAATCGTCAACTTAACCACATTGTTGCGGCCTTCATGGCTCAGGATCAGTGCCCGTTCAATGGCACTCAATAGGTCTGGCGCATCAATCTGGATCCGGGTCTGGTAGTCTTCAGGCAGGAGCCGGTCCGTATCAGGGTACTTGCCTTCAAGGAGACGGGAATAGAGGTAGATATTATCGGTCTTAAAGAGAACCTGCTTATCTGCCACCATCATCTCAATGTTATCGCTATCTTCAGCAATCCGAGTCAGTTCACTCAGACTGCGGCCCGGAATATTTAAGGCAAATTCTTGATCAGCTAGGCTTTCAGGAACTTCCAAGGGCACAATTCGTTGACTGAGCCGGTGGGAATCTGTGGAAACTGCCTTGAGATGATTATCCGCAATTACAAAATGGATCCCTGTAAAAATCGGCCGAATTTCCTGGTTGGAGACAGAGATAATGGTATGGTTGATCACTTGCCGGAAGATATTGGCTGGAATGGTAAAGCTGGTATCGGAATCGATTTCCGGTAGCTTGGGGTATTCACTGCCTGCGGTCCCATTGAGAGTGAAGGCAGCTTGGCCAGCAGTAATATCTGTCTGTAGATTGTCCTTAACTTCTAAATGCATGATCTCATTCGGCAATTTCTTAACAATTTCGCCAAAGAAACGAGAAGGTAAGACAATGGAACCTGCTTTTTCCACTTGCAATTGGTTGTCTTCATTATTGGCATCGATAAAGGCTTCGATTGAGATAGTGGAATCACTCCCGGTAAGGAGGATGCCGTTATCAGTTGCTAGAATTTTGACTCCTGTAAGGACAGGAATGGTAGTTCGTGAACTGATCGCACGTTGGACATTGCTGAGATTTTCAACGAAGACAGCACGGTTCACTGAGAATTTCATTTGAGCACTCCTTTATTTATATATATTAATATAAAGATAATAATAGTAATAGGGCCTGTTAAATCTGTGGATAAGTGGCTAATCCTTATAAGACTCCTGCTTTTCCACATGTGGAAAGTCTGTTTATAAGCTGGGGATTTTTCCTATAATTATCCACAGGGGCTTTTTTACTATTTTAACATAGTGAGCTTGTGGATACATTGATTAGCTATTTTTGAGTAGCTTTTCGATGTTTTCGACATCGCGTTTAACATCGGTCGATTCGTCGATTTCGCCAAGAATTTTTTCATGGGCGTGGAGGACGGTGGTGTGGTCCTTGCCGCCAAATTCCTGGCCAATCTTAGGCAGGGAAGCTTCGGTAATTTCCCGGGAGAGGTACATAGCGATCTGGCGGGGGACAACGATTTCCCGCTTACGTTTCTTCCCTTTGAGGTCTTCAACGGTGAGGTCGAAGTACTGGGCTACCGTTTCTTGGATTTCGGCTATCGAGGGCAGGGCCTGGGCTGAAGTGTCTTTATAATTGCGGAGGGCTTTGGCTGCCATGCTAGGGGTAATTTCTTCCTGGTGCATGACGGCATAGGCTTGGACGCTGGTCAGGGCCCCTTCTAGTTCACGGATATTGGTGTCGATTTGACCGGCAATATAGGTGAGGGTGTTGTCCTCAATGTCGATGTGGTTGACCTGGGCCTTATTGCGCAAGATGGCAATCCGTGTTTCCAGGTCAGGTGGGGTAATATCGGTTGACAAGCCCTGCTTGAAGCGGGAAACCAGCCGGTCTTCTAATTCGGGAATCTGGCTAGCGTCCCGGTCAGAGGTTAGCACAATGTGTTTGTTCTTATTATAGAGGGCATTGAAGGTATGGAAGAATTCCTCTTGGGTGGACTGCTTGTTCCCAATGAATTGGATATCATCCACGAGTAGGATATCGACTGTCCGGTACTCTTCGTGGAATTCAGAGGTTGAGTTAGTCCGAATGGCTTCAATAAAGTCATTGGTAAAGGTCTCACTAGTGACATATTTAACCCGGGCTTCAGGATTGGTCCGTAAGACTTCATGGCCGATTGCCTGCATCAAGTGGGTCTTCCCTAGCCCCACGCCCCCGAAGAAGAAGAGCGGGTTGTAGTCCCGGCCTGGTCCCTCAGCAACCGCTAGAGCCGCGGCATGGGCCATCTTATTGCCCTCTCCAACGATGAAATTATCGAAGGTGTATTTAGGGTTCAACATGGTGCTGCGGTCGTGGTAACGGTTGGTTTTCTCTTCTTCCTGGGGGCTCCGACCATTGAGTGTGAAGTTAGTGGCTGGTTGGCTAGCTAAATGGACGACCACATCGATGTCATAACCTAGGTAGTTAAAGGCCACTTGGCGGATTTGGACCAGGTAGTGGTTTTCAATATGTTTCTTGTGTAGTTCAGAGCCCGCCACAAGATAGAGGGTGTTATTCTCTAAACGCTCCGGACGTAACTCTGAAAACCAGGTTTCGTGACTGGCTTTTGAGAGTTCTTCTTTAAAATAATTGTCAATATACTCCCAAAGTTTCATCATTTCTTCCATGCGTATATCTCCTTAATAAACAAATTTGTATATCGTTCCTATCGTGGATAACTTATAATAAGTGGCAAGGAAAAGATCATTTCAATAAAAAAAGCTAAGTTATCCCCAAATTAATGGTAATAAAAGGATAACATGAAAAAAAGTCTTTTTCCACAGATAATTAAGCTGTGAATAGAAATTATCCCAAGTTGTGATTTAGTTTATCCACAAACTGTGGAAAGACACTTGTATAAATGGGGATAATTTGTCCTTGTGGATAGTTTTTAGCATTAAAAAGCTCGCTTATTAACACTTCATGCAACTTATGCACAGCTGTGGATAACAATTAACATTCTGTTGATATGTCCACAAGCCTGTGAAGAAGGCTGGGAAAACTTAGTCACAAGTCGCCTTATCCACCTCCTTGTTTAAAAGAAATCCACAATTGTGAAGAAAAAAATAGAAATTTATCCGAAAAAGGGCTTGAGTCAAACGCTTGTGTTATGGTAAAATAACCCTTGTGTTGACATTCAACTTTTCAATAGCAAGTCGACAGGTTGAAATCAAATGATAAAAACATTCAATCATCATAGGAGGTGTAGTCATGAAGAGAACCTACCAACCAAATAAACGTTCACGCCAAAAGAAACATGGTTTCCGTAAACGTATGAGTACTAAAAACGGACGTCGCGTATTAGCAGCTCGCCGTCGTAAAGGAAGAAAAGTTATTTCTGCTTAAGACCACAAAAGCTGTGGTCTTATTTTTTTTAGGGGGAATTTGAATGCGTAAGGCTTATCGAGTGAAATCTGAGGCAGACTTTGGTCGGGTCTTCCACCAAGGTAAAAGTACTGCAAACCGTCAGTTTGTTGTTTATACTATAGATAAGGAACAAACGCATTTTCGCCTGGGGATCTCCGTCGGTAAGAAGATTGGCAATGCGGTGACTCGTAACTATGTCAAGCGCCGGATCCGCCAGTCCGTTTATGAATTGCGAGATGCCATTCGCCCTAACCAAGACTTTATTGTAATTGCCCGTAAACCCACGGCACAGATGTCCATGGCTGAAATTAAGAAGAGTCTGGAACACGTCTTCAACTTAGCCGGCATCTTCAAGTCCGAGGCCAAGTAGTCGGGCTGGACGACAGATATTTTGGAGGAGTCAATTGAAATCAAAATTTTGGACCAAGAAAAAGCTAAGCCTTAGCTTAGTCTTAATGGCCTTGCCCCTCTTCTTGGGGGCTTGTGCAACGGCACGTGAACCCATCACAGCGGAATCTACCGGCTTTTGGGACCGCTATATTGTCTATAGTTTCTCGCGTTTGATTATCTGGCTATCAGACCTCTTCGGAGGGAATTATGGCCTGGGGATTATTGTCTTTACCTTAATCATTCGCCTGGTCCTGGTGCCTCTCTATCACTATCAGATTAAAAGTACAGAAAAAATGCAGGTAGTCCAACCTGAAATGCAGGCCCTGCGTGAAAAATATGCCTCAAAGGATCCAGAAACCCAGCAAAAACTGGAAGAGGAAATGGCCAAGCTCAATGAGAAGTATGACTATAACCCCCTCTCAGGCTGCTTGCCCATGCTGATCCAATTACCTATCCTGATGGGCCTCTACCAGGCCATCAGCCGGACCGAAGTGCTCAGCAATGGTCACTTCTTATGGATGGAACTCGGTCAACCGGACCCTTACTTCATCTTACCTGTCCTAGCTGCTGCTTTAACCTGGTACAATACCCGCCTGATGACGATCGGCAATCCGCAAAGTAACCAGAGCATGGCTGCCATGCAGTGGATGATGCCTGCCATGATCCTCTTTATGGGGGCGACGCTGCCAAGTGCTATCGCTCTCTACTGGGTGGCATCGAATGCCTTCACCATTGGTCAGACGCTCATTTTGAATAACCCTTATAAGAAGCGGGAAGCCCGTTTAGAGAAGGAAAAGGCTGAGCGTGACCTCGAGAAACGTTTGGAAAAAGCTAAACGCCACCCCCGGACGACCAAAAAGAAGCGTTAAGTAATGAAAAGTCAATGAGTGAAAGGAGTTTGAAGCAAGCATGCAAGCCAAAATATTTCAAGCCGACTCTGTGGAAGCCGCCATCAAGGCTGGTTTAAAAGAATTAGGAGTCGCCCAAGAAGAAGTTGAAGTGGAAGTGCTGCAGGGAGCACGCAAGGGTTTCCTAGGCATTGGGGCCCGCGATGCCATTGTTAAATTATTTGTCAAGGCAGCTGATCACTCAGAAGAAGGTCAAACAGAAGCTAGAGAGGATGCTGACGATCCAGATGACCCCGTCAGCAAGTCGGTCGCTGATCCGACCAATGAAGCGAGCACGTCCGCTGTCTATGTCGCAGATGATAAGCAAGCCCGGAGTCAACAAGGGCATGATCCTGCTAGCGATTCTGTCGAAGAAGTCCAAGCGATTTCAGCTGAAGAAGCGCCTGTCCTCGCCAAGGATGAGATCCAGGAAGATGGTCGTCCCCTAGCTGACCCTGTCCAAGAATCTGTTTCTGAAGAAGAAACAGGCACTGAGACGAGCCAGCAAGAGGAAGCAGCCCAAGATTCGGATAACGAAGAAGTAGCGGCTGTAGAAGAAGCGGAAGCTAGTAAGCAAGCTTCAGAACAGGCTGATCAAGCGGCTAACCAAGAGGAAGAAGACACACCGGCTGAAGACGAAAATGACAAAGTTTTCTACGATGTCGACTTCCCCGCCCGCTACATTATCGATGTCTGTGAAGCTTATGGGGTCGATGTTACAGTGGATGTAGAAGACCACGACCGGGAAATTATCTACCACATCAACACCGATAAGCCAGGCCTTGTCATTGGCAAGCACGGTAAGATCTTGAATTCACTCGAAGCCCTAGCCAAAGTGCTGGTCCACCGCCATGTCCGCAATCGCGTCAACGTCGTGGTCAATGTCGGCGACTACCGGGAACGCCGCTTGAAGACCTTGGAGCGCCTGGCGGAACGCACAGCAGATGAAGTGACGGTCAAACAATCCTCCGTCCAACTCTCCCCCTTGCCCGCCAACGAGCGAAAAATTGTCCATCAAGCCCTCTCCAAGTATGACCACATCGAAACCCGGTCAGAAGGCCGAGAACCCCACCGCTATCTGATTGTAGACTATAGACATTAGGGTGTGAGCAAAGGCGTTTAGAAAGGGTGAGAGACTTGGCGGTTAGAAGCTTACCACTGGAGCACGAACGAAAAAGGGCAAGCCATGCTTGCACGTTTCGTTCGTGTGAAGTGGAGAAGCTTCTGCCAAGTCGAACCCAACTAAAGGGTGAGAGGGAGCGCGGGTAGAAGTGGACCTTTGGAGCAAGCCCCTGAAAATTAAATCAATAAAAAAGATGAAGGAATCCTGAGGCTCCTTCATCTTTTTTTGATTCTAGTCCAGCAGATAGGTCACAAGGTCTTCGAAGCGGTCAAAGACTTGGTCAGCTCCTGCCTCTAACATCTTTTG
This sequence comes from Aerococcus sp. UMB1112A, assembly GCF_030230715.1. NCBI lineage: Bacteria > Bacillati > Bacillota > Bacilli > Lactobacillales > Aerococcaceae > Aerococcus > Aerococcus sp. UMB1112A. Next base: position 41,200 of record NZ_JASPDS010000010.1, read on the forward strand.
GCGAATTTTTTCTTTTAACTGGTCTTGTTCACCAGCTGGCAGGGCTTCGAATTCTTCCTGGCTTAGGGCCATTTCAGAGGAACCCTCAATGACGCCACAGGATAGAACGCCGGCGTTTTTCCCTTCTTTGATATCCGTTAGGGTGTCGCCGATTTTTAGGACCTGGCCAACACTTTCGATTTCGAAGTGGGTCATATTGGCGAAGATCATATAGGGATAGGGTCGGCCGAACTGGCCAACTGCTTCTGAAGTCACGGAGTAATCTGGCACATAGCCTTGGTCTGCAGCGGCGGGTTCAACGAGTTCCATCATTTCAGCGGTGTAGCCGGTGGTCGCGCCAATCCGGATGCCAGCTTGCCGTAATTTGTCTATACCTTCGACAACACCAGGCTTGGGTTGGGCGAATTCAGGAGCCTTTAGGGTCTCTAAGATGGCTTCGTTAAAGTTGCTGTAGAGGCCTTCGACATTCTCTTCACTTGGAGCCTGGCCATAAGTTTCCGTCCAGGCTTCTTGGATACGTGGCATGTCGAGCATGGTGCGGATATGGTCTTTCTTGCCCATGCCCATGGGTTGGCGCAATTCCTCATCACTTACTGGGATGCCTGCCTTATCGAAGGCTAATTTCAGGGCTTGGATTGGGGCGAAGCAGCCATAGTCAACAGTTGTTCCTGCCCAATCGCAGATTAATAATTTAATGTCTGTCATTGTCTTTCTCCTCCATATAAGCTTTAAAAATATCGAGCACGCGGGTAATATCTTCAGGATAAATCTCACCGATATTGCCGATGCGGAAGGTGTCCACATCGGTGAGTTTACCTGGATAGATCACATAACCTCGTTCCTTGATGTAGTGGTACATGTCCTGGAAGTCCCAAGCTTGACCTTCCGGATAAAGGAAAGTCGTGATGATTGGGCCTTGGTGCTCCCTAGGGACATAGGCCTTGAAACCGAGGTCTTCCATACCTTCTTGGAGGAGTTCTTGGTTTTTCTGATAGCGGGCGTGTTGGGCCGCTACGCCACCGCGTTCCTCGAATTCTTTGAGGGCTTCATGGAAGGCCATAACCACATGGGTGGGGGAGGTATAGCGCCACTTCCCGTCTCTGGCCATCTCTTGGTACTGGTCGAAGAGGTCTAAAGATAAGGTAGACGAATTCCCCTTGCTAGATTCAATAAGATCTTTACGGACAAGTACGATAGCAAAGCCGGGGACCCCTTGGATGCACTTATTGGCACTGGTGATCAGGGCGTCAATAGGCCCCATGTCAATCGGCACACCGCCAAAGCTGGACATGGCATCGACAAAGAAGAGGCAGTTGTGGTCTTTAGCGACTTGGGCAATGTCAGCAATTGGATTGAGGATGCCTGAAGTAGTCTCTGAATGCACCATCATGACATGGCTGATGTCTGGGTTCTTATCGAGTAAGCAGGCGACCACTTGGGGATCATGGACCTCATCGTAGGCGACCTTGTAAGCCTCATAGTCTAGCTTTTGGTAATCGGCCATTTGCAGGATCCGTTCCCCGTATTTTCCATTGGACAGGATCAGGAACTTCGTGTCTGGACGACTGAAGGTCGACAGGCAGGCTTCGACAGCATAGGAGCCGCTGCCCTGGAGGAGGACGCTGGTATAGCGGTCAGGGTCCACTTGGGCGATCTGGAGCAGCTTTTGGCGGATCTCTTGGGTCACTGCTTTATAGTCCTCGTCCCAGGTACAGTAATCGAAGTTCATGGCTTGGCGGACACGGTCCGTCACAGTGAGCGGACCAGGAGTGAGTAGTTTATATTGAGTCAAAGTAAACACTTCTTTCTAGACGAGATTATTGTTGGGCCATTTCCTTAGCTTTATTGGAAATTTCTTGGTGTTTGGCGAGTAATTCAGCAGTCAGTGGCTCATCGAATTGTTTCGGATGGGCAGATTGCTTGCTAGAGTCTGTTTCTTCCCCTTCATAGAGGGCAACGGGATAGAATTCTTGAACCTTAGGACGCCCTTTCTGAATAATCGTTTCGCTCATTTTTTGCGCTAGTTCGGCCTTTTCACTGTCTTCTTTGTCGATCACAGCGACCGATTCGGTTAGGGAGAAGTTACCTTCTGTCGGATCAATGAGAGAGATTGGGGCGCCTTCATTCTGCTTAACCGCAACCTGGTGGCGGAGACCAAAGCCGAATGGGACTTCTCCACTGACTACCTTGTTCAAAGGCCCTGAACCAGAAGATTCGATATGGTTGCTGGCATTCTTATAGATACCGGCAAGGATTTCTTGAGCTTCTTCTTCACCATATTCTGCAACCAAAGCTTGGACCATCAACCAGGCCGTTGAGGAAGAGTCAATATCAACGACAGAAACCTTGCCTTCATACTTAGGATCGGCTAAGTCTTTAATGGATTGAGGAAGATCTAAGTTCTCTGATTTCGCCATTTCGTCATTGACAATAATGGCACCTTCTTGGACGGTTAAGGGAGCGACATAGTCTGGGAAATCTTGCTGGGTATTCACATCCCAGGTCAAATCTTGGAACATTTCATGCTGGTTCTGGGCGGATTCGAGGTAGAAGGTGGACATAGTCACCATGTCTGCTTCGATATCCTTGCCTTCAGCTAAGAGTTTGCCCCCTAATTCAGAGGTACCGAAAGTTTGAATCTCGTATTGGCCTTCATAACCGTCTTCGTTTAGGCTGCTTTCAATAGCAGCAATGGCTTCGTCATCAGCGTTCGAATAGAGGATGACCTTGTCGGACGCCGAGGAACAGCCGGTGAGGGTAAGGCCAATCAAGCCGAGGAAAGTTGTTAAGCCGAGTAAAGATTTTTTGAGTGGTTTCATTTTAGTGAGCCTCCATTTTCTTTTGATTGCGTTGACTGAGATAATTAAAGAGCGCACGTACGATTAAATTCGTGAGGAAAAGCATAATCGATAGGATGAAAACCTCATTGAATTTGTTGTAATATTGTAATTCTTGGATCTTGGTGGTCATGAGAATAGTCCGTGTCGAATAGAGGAAGACCACAGCGGAGATGGTTACCATGGAATTGGTGAAGTAATAGCTCATCACTTCAAGTAGAGCCGTCACCGCATTGGGCGTCAGAATCCGCCAAACGGTTTGGAAGAAGTTGTCGCCCATGAGAGCGGCCGTGGTTTCCCAGGACTTGGAGAGCTTATCGAGACTGCTCTTCAGGGTAAGATAGGGCGTTGAGAAGTAGTGGATAATGTTAGCGATGATAATGATTGTGAAGGTGGACTTAAGCGGGGTCCCATTGATCACCAGAAGGAAGGCCAGACCTAGTACCATCCCTGGAATAGTATTGGAGATGGTGGCCATGAGGTCGATGGCCTTCTTGATGAAAGCAGGCTGCTTGCTGCGGGTGGTTAGGATGGCAGCCAAGTAAGCCAGTGCCGTTCCGATGACAGCCACTAAGAGACTGATGAAGACCGAATTAGTGAAGGCCTTGGTAATGGTTGAATCCCTGAAGGCCGACACCAAGTGCTTGCTGGTCCAGGACAGGTTATAAGGCCAGGACTCGGTAAAGGGAACAATAAAGATTGGGATAAAGATCATCAGGATAAAGGCAACCACCAGGATGGCTAAGATAGCGAAACACAGGTCACGCACTTTGTTCTCCTTGGCCCTAAAATCTGAGAAATTATCATATTCAATGGATTGTTTGTCCAGGTAGTGGAGGATGGCCATGGAGATAATGGACGGCAGGAGCATCATTAGAGAAATCACGGCCCCATTGTTGAAGTTAGGGATGGTCCCTAGCATCTGATTTTAGAGGGAGGTAGCGATGACTTCATAATTGCCTCCGATATAAGACGGAATCCCATAATCGGTAAAGGCCATGAAGAAGGCTTGGATGACGGCAGCCCCCAGAGAAGGCAAGAGAGGCACCAGGGTGGTGGTCCAGAGCCGCTTGAAGTACTTATCCCCCATCAAGCGCGAAACCAGGGTGAAGCGCTTGTCGATAAAGGACATGCCGTTATTGATCATTAAGAAGGTGACAGGTAAGGTATAGATGGTATAGCCTAGCAGTAAGCCTTTGAAACCATAGAAATCCGGGGCATCGATATTTAAGAGCCGGGTAAAGAGGCCCTGGTTACCGATAGAATAGATAATGGTGAAGCCATAGGTAATGGTGGGCAGGAGCATGGGGATCATAATCAGAAGACTGAGCGCTCGCTTCAGACCGGGGCTCATATTGGTAAAGTTCACCGCAAAGGCCATAAGGAAGGCAATAAAAACAGAGAGGAGGGCCGAGCTGAGGGCGATGACCAAACTGTTCTTAAAAATTTGCCCGATATTCCCTGTTTGGAAGACATTCTGGAAGTGCTGGAGGGTGAACTGGCCCTCTTCAAGGAAGGCCACCCCAAAGGAATTGATTAGAGGATAGAGCAAGGCTAAGAGAAAGAAAGCGATAATGGTCCAGCTGAGGAATGTTGTTGTCTTTGACTCTCTCATCCTAGACGCTCTCCTTTACGGGCTCTTCCTGGAAGAGACCCACAATATTATCCCGCTTGATCCTTAATTGGTTGAGGATGAATTGGTCAACAAATTCACTCGCCGGTTGGGCGACAATCTGATGGCTGCTTGAATATTGTTCCACATGCCCCTGGTTTAAGATGATGACCTTATCCGATAGGGTCAGAGCTTCTTCGGGGTCATGGGTAACCATGATTGTGGTCAATTGGTATTTCTTGGCGATGGTGTGGATCCGCTCCTTAATCTGTTCTTTGATGACGCCATCTAAGGCAGAGAGGGGTTCATCGAGGAGGAGGATCTTGGGCTTCATCACTAGGGTACGGGCCAGGGCCACCCGTTGTTTCTGCCCGCCAGACAATTGCCGGATGGATTTTTCCAGGTGTTTCTCTAGGTTAAGTAATTGGATGAGGTCTTGGACCTCGGCTTGACTGGAAATATCGGGATTATTCTTCAAGCCGTAAGTAATGTTGTCGTAGACATTGAGGTTGGGGAAGAGGGCATAGTCTTGGAAGACAATATTGAAGCCCCGTTTCTCCATAGAGGTCTTGGTAATATCTTGGCCCTGGTAGCGAATTTGACCAGAGCTAGCTGGGATAATGCCGAGGATTAGATTCAAGAGGGTGGTCTTGCCACAGCCGGAAGGGCCGAGAATGGAGACAATATCACTCTCCTCAATGCTGAGGTTGATATCGTGCAAGACTTGGGTATCACCGTAGCTCTTGGTGACATTGATTAACTCGAGCAAGTTAAGGACTCCTTTCGATTTTTAACAGACATGACTTAACAATGGTTTACATCAGTTCGAACTAATTCAAGTATACACACCTAATGTAAACTTGATGTAAAAATGCCGTTAATTATCGGTAAATGATAGACTGCTTCTGTGAAGAAATCATTTCAGATCAGCCAATTTATGTTAAGATTTGTAAAGACGACAATAACAAGAAAGGAGCGCTTGACATGCTTCAAGCCGAACGCCACCAAAAAATTTTGGAACTCTTGGCCAGCCAGCAAGTAGTCAAAACCTCTGAATTGAGTGATTATTTTAACTTATCACGGCAAACCATCCACAATGATATTGATGTCATGGAGAGCAAGGGACTCTTGCAGAAGGTCCATGGCGGGGCAGTCTCCAATAAGGTGGCTATCGAACCGGAAGCCCACCAGCGCAAGCAGCAATTCCCCCGTGAGAAAGATGCCATTGCCCGCCAAGCCGTCCAATTTGTTAAAGAAGGGGAGACCCTCTTCATCGATATGGGAACGACGACGGCTGCCATGGTGCCCTATCTTCTTGCCTTCAACCAATTGACTATTATTACTAATAATGTCCAGGTCGCCATGGAGGTGCAGGAGAAGGCTGGCTTTACCGTGATCCTCCTAGGAGGGAATTTAAGGGCTAAGGAAATGTCGACGTCAGGTCCTGACACTGTCCAAGCCTTGAAGAAATATTATGCCGACCGGTGCTTCCTCGGGGCTAGTGGGGTATCAGCTAAGCAAGGTTTTACGGATTACCACCTCGATGAGAACCAGGTCCGTCGGCAGATGATTGCCAATGCTAGGCACAGCTATGTCCTCTGTGACCATTCCAAGTTAAACCAGCATACCCTGGAACAGTTCGCTTCCTTATCAGATATTGAGAGCCTAATTGTGGATGCTTGCCCAGACGAAGACCTAAGAGCAGCCCTAGTTGACCAGGGCCTTGAATTGATTGAAACGGAAGCTAAGACCAGGGTCTAGGTCAGACATGGCCCTAGCTTTGCAAGCTTGCCTTCCCATGCTATAATGCGGTAAAAGCGTTCGAAAGAGACGGAGGTTCGTGATGACAGTTAAATTACTTGCGATCGATATGGATGAAACCCTCTTAAGGTCGGATAAGACCTATGATGCCAAGGCCTTCTTAGACATGGTGAAGGACTTGCGCAAGCGCGGAGTTGTGACTTGCATTGCTAGTGGCAATAGCCTCTCCAAGCTGGAATACTACTTGTCGGGTCCCCTGCAAGACCTGGTTTATTTGGCTGGTGAGAATGGCAATGTCATTGAAAAAGAAGGCGAGCGGATTGAAGAGAAGGTCATCGCTTTAGATGACTTACTGGCCCTGGACCAGGAAGTCCACGCCAATCCCAACTACAGCTCCTTAGTCAGCGCTGGGGATGGCTTCTATTCCACCCGCTTGATTGCTGAGAATGAGGCCAATATTCGGATTTATTGTCCCGATATTACCCTCCTAGATTCCTATGCAGAGCTTGAAGATTTGGGCCACCATCCGGTGAAATTAGCGGTCAATTCCTTTGAAGGGCTGGCGGCCAATAAGGATTTCGTGACTCAGATGAATGCGACCTTCCCGCGGATAACGGGCGTGACCTCTGCGACCATGTGGATGGACTTCATCAATGCCGAGGGAGGTAAGGGATCAGCTGTCCGCTACTTACAGGATAAGTACCAGATCCGTCCCGAAGAGACCATGGCCTTCGGGGATAGCCTGAATGACGCTTCCATGATGGGAGAGGTTGGCTACTCGGTGGCCATGGCCAATGCCGATCCCGATCTCAAATCCCTCTGCCGCTACGAGATTGGCAGCAATAATGAAGGGGCGGTCTTGCAAGTGATTGATCGCTATCTGAAGGCAGGAAACTTGGACTTTATGGCAGACTTTGTGCGGTCAGGAGATTAAAGAAAAAACAAGATCAAGTAGTTTACAAATTCCAAAAGACTCGGTATAATATGGTCGACTTTATATTTACCATTAAGCAACGACAGTCAAAGTGTCCGTCTGCTTCCTTGTTATTAGGGGGCAGACTAGGCACTTTTTTTGTTAGATAAATTAAGACGATTATAGGCTAAGGAAGAATGCTAAGGAAAGGGAGCGTGGGTTTATGTTTACGGAAGCTTTTGATACGATTGCTGCGATTTCGACGGCGCCTGGTGAAGGGGCGATTGGGATTGTCCGCTTGTCGGGGACTGATGCGGTCGAGATTGCGGATAAGATTTACCGGATGGGGAAGAAGCACTTGGCTGATCAAGACAGCCATACCATCCACTACGGCCATATTGTGGACCCTAAGACGGATGAAGAAATCGATGAGGTCATGGTGAGCGTGATGCGGTCGCCGCGGACCTTTACCCGGGAAGATATTGTAGAGATCAACTGCCACGGTGGGATGTTAGCGACCCAGCGGATCCTGGAATTGGCCCTGCGCGAGGGCTGTACCATGGCGGAACCTGGTGAATTCACCAAGCGAGCCTTCCTGAACGGTCGGATTGACTTGACCCAGGCCGAAGCCGTCATGGATGTGATCCGGGCCAAGACAGACCGGTCCATGCAGCAGGCGGTCAACCACTTGGACGGCCACTTGTCTTCTATCATCAAGGACCTGCGCCAGGAAATCTTGAATACCCTGGCCCAGGTCGAGGTGAATATCGATTATCCAGAATACGATGATGTGGAGGAAATGACCCTCTCCCTCCTGGCTGAGAAGACAGCCCAGGTCAAGGCAGGTATCCAATCCTTGCTAGCGACCTCCAAGCAGGGGAAGATCCTACGTGATGGTCTAAACACTGCCATTATTGGCCGGCCTAATGTGGGCAAGTCCAGTCTCTTGAATACCCTGCTCAGAGAAGACAAGGCTATTGTGACGGACATTGAAGGGACCACCCGTGACACTATCGAGGAATATGTCAATGTCCGTGGGGTTCCTTTGAAACTCATCGATACGGCAGGTATCCGGGAGACTGAAGACCAAGTCGAACGAATCGGCGTGGAACGGTCTCGGAAAGCCCTGGAACAAGCTGACCTGGTCCTCCTCCTCCTCAACCAGAGCGAGCCTTTGACTGATATGGACCGGGAATTATTGGAACTGACAGCAGGAAGTCAACGGATTGTGATCTTTAATAAGACCGACCTGCCAACAAAACTCGACCGGGCTGAATTAGAAAGCTACTTAGCAGATGATCCAGTGATTGAAACCTCCATGGTCGAACGAAGCGGCTTAGATGCCTTGGAAGAAGACATCGCTGAGCTCTTCTTCAGTGGACAGACGGGCGAACGAGATGCGACTTATGTGACGAATTCTCGCCACATCGACCTCTTGCAGAAGGCCGACCAAGCCTTGGATGATGTCGAGTCCGGGATTGCAGCCGGCATGCCCGTCGACCTGATCCAAATCGACTTTACCCGGGCCTGGGACTTGCTCGGTGAGATTACTGGAGAGAGTGCTCCGGATGAACTGATTACTCAACTCTTTACCCAATTCTGCTTGGGCAAGTAAGGACAGAGAAAGGATGAAATGATGGTAGAACAATTTGCAGCTGGAGACTATGACGTTGTCGTTGTCGGGGCTGGCCATGCGGGCTGTGAGGCAGCCTTAGCGACCGCTCGGATGGGACAGAAGACCCTCCTGATTACGATTTCTATTGATATGGTGGCCTTTATGCCTTGTAACCCTTCGATTGGGGGACCAGCCAAGGGGGTAGTGGTCCGTGAGATCGATGCCCTAGGCGGGGAGATGGGGGTCAATATCGATAAGACCTACATCCAAATGCGGATGCTCAATATTGGCAAGGGCCCTGCTGTGCGCGCCCTCCGCGCCCAAGCCGACAAGGAAGCCTATGCCCGAACCATGCGCCAAACCATTGAAAACCAAGAAAATCTGGACCTGCGCCAGGGTATCGTGAGTGACTTAATTGTTGAAGACGGCCAGTGCCGGGGGGTTATCACGGAAACAGGGGCTGTTTTCCGTAGCCAGGCAGTGATCTTAACAGTCGGGACAGCAGCTCGCGGTGAAATTATTATCGGTGACCTGAAATATTCTTCAGGCCCCAACAACTCCCAGGCCGCTACCGAATTGACTAAGAACTTAGCTGAGAAATATGGCTTTGACATTGTCCGCTTCAAGACGGGGACCCCACCCCGGGTAGCCAAGGATAGCGTGGACTATGACCAAACCAGCATCCAGCCCGGAGATGAAGCCCCCCACCACTTCAGCTTCCTCTCTGACGATGAAGACTACCTGCCTGCAGACGAGCAGATCCCTTGCTGGCTGACCTATACCAATGAAGGCACCCATGAGATTATCCGTGAGAATTTGGACCGGGCCCCTATGTTTACAGGGATTGTGGACGGGGTTGGTGCCCGCTACTGCCCATCCATTGAAGATAAGATTGTGCGCTTTGCCGACAAGGACAAGCACCAGCTCTTCTTGGAACCAGAGGGCCGCTACACTAATGAAATCTATGTCCAAGGCCTGTCGACTTCTATGCCGGAAGAAGTCCAAGAAGCCATGATCCATTCCATCAAGGGCTTGGAAAAGGCCCGCATTATGCGCGACGGCTATGCCATTGAATATGATGTGGTTCGCCCTAATCAATTGAAGGTCACTTTTGAAACCAAGCATATCGATAACCTCTATACCGCTGGCCAGACCAATGGGACTTCAGGCTATGAAGAAGCAGCCGGCCAAGGCCTCTATGCGGGGATCAACGCCGCCTTGAAGATCCAGGGTAAGGACCCCTTCATTATTGGCCGCGACGAGGGCTATATCGGGGTCATGGTCGATGACCTGGTGACCAAGGGGACGACCGAACCCTACCGCCTGCTCACTTCTCGGGCTGAATACCGGCTCCTCCTCCGCCATGACAATGCCGACCTCCGCCTGACCGAATATGGCCGCCAGCTCGGCCTAGTGACGGACGAGCGCTACCAACGCTATCTCTTCGAACAGAATGCGGTCATGTCCGAGCTCAACCGCCTACAAACCACCCGGCTCAAGCCGACTGCCGACCTCCAAGCCTACCTCGAAGACAAGGGCTCTGCTCGCTTGAAGGACGGCATCCTGGCCGCTGACCTGCTCAAACGACCTGAACTCAAAATTGCTGATATCTTGAAATTCGCCCCATCCGACACCGACTACCCCCACGAAGTCTGGGACCAAGTCGAGATCCAAGTTAAATATGCCGGCTACATCGAAAAAGCCCAGCGCAATGTGGACAAACTCCACCGGATGGAATCCAAGGTCATCCCTGAAGACATCGACTGGGAAGCCATCGAAGGCATCGCCACCGAAGCCCGCCAACGCCTAGCCGAAATCGGTCCCCGCACCCTGGCTCAAGCCAGCCGCGTCTCCGGCGTCAACCCCGCCGATATCTCCATCCTTGCCGTGTACCTGCAATCAGGGAAAGTTAAAAGGGTGTAGAATATAAATGGTGCTAGTGAGCATCCGTTCCGCTTTTGAATTTGATCCTTAAAAGCCATGGCACCGGCTCGAGCCAAGGTCTCTCGCCTAGCGAGATTCAAACGGCTCGTACGGCTAAAGCCTACGATCCGTAATTCTCTTCGCTTGCTTTTTCATGGCTAAGGATCAACTTCAAAGCTCCACTCTTGCTCATAAGGACATGGTTAAGTAATTTTGATTCAATTCTTAGTATGCAGTATCATTAAAAATCAAAGAGTGTCTATCTTTCTGCTTTCTGGAATTCGACTAACTATCTCTAATCAACCCTCAAACAGGAGCCTGGATTGTGTGTTGGCTGCTGTCAACACACAATCGTAAGCTCCAAGTGTGGACTGCTAGACTTCAATACACACTCAGGATCTTGGATTGTATGTTGACAAGTTTCAACCCACAATCAACCCTTTCCAGTGAGGCTTACTAGGTCCCAATACTCACTCAAGCCCTTCGAGTGAGGCTTGGCCTTATCAAGCTTCACTGAAAAATAAGGAAAACCAAGCCTACAAGGATGAAAGACCTTGTAGGCTTGGTTTTTCTGCTTGTGCTAAGCAAGGCCCAGGGGGAAGCCGGCGCTATTCCAATCCGATAAATAAAAAAGACCAGTAACTTCCAAGAGTTCAGAAGTTTACTGGTCGTAGATGATAGATTTATTTTTCCTTTGCCTTCCGAGCGCTCTGATCCTTCACTGCTAGAAGGAGGAAGAGGGCGGTGGATAGGCTGAGTAAGAAGTATTGGATAGTTTGGTCTGCATGGACAAAAGCTATTAGGTTGAAGAATAGAAAAAGATAGATTAATGAATTGGTATGTTTCATATATTTAAAAGTAAGTAAGCCTTATCCTTACTTCACTTCCTATCATTGACGGTTTTTCTTGCCTTCTTCATAGAAATATTTAGCCAAGCGAGTCAGTGGCCAACACACAATTACTATGAAGATGACAAAAATGAAGAGGCGGAAGAAATAGTTCTCCCAAGAGTCAAAGTCGCGGAAAACACTGAGGACAGAATAGACAATAAAGATCCTAGTCGAATAGCCGATAAGTTGATTTTTATACTGTTTAAAGAAATCCATGAAATCCCTCTATTCCTTAGTCTTCGGTCTGCGGAAGACCATGCCTAAAACGACAGCAAGGATAAAAAAGGAAAGAGAGAGGAGCATCCGATGGCTGGGTGCGGAGAAATGCTCGACCAGCAAGATGTAATTACTGATGAGCAGACCAGCTATAATGAGCAATTTAATTAATTCCGGTGTGCGGTATAAGAATTGGTGAACTCTATCCATAAAACGCCTCTCCTTTCGCTGTCTGTCTTTCATTTACACTTTTATTTTAACAAGGATAAGAAGCGCTTTCAAAGAGACTTGCTTCTATTCGATATATATATGGAGCATTTTTATATGGTTCGTTATTTATTAATTTGTATGACAAGCTTAGTGGGATGTCCTAGCCAGTCTATCTGCTCTCACTCCCTTTCTCATAAATCTTTTAGGCGGCCAAGCTTGACTTTTTGCTCAAAGATTGCCAAAATGATCGAATACAATGCTATTGGTGAAGTTTTTAGAGTGGAGGTAGAAGATGACGAGAAGTTTACGGGGAAATGACCAAGCCATGCCCTGGCCGGTGATTCTCCTGATGAGTGTGATTACATTATTAGCGATTATTTCGGAATTATTGCCTGCGGGTCTCTTGACGGAGATGGGCGAGAGCCTGTCCGCAGATTATTCCATGGTGGGCCAATTTGTTGGGGCCTATGCCCTGACCGCTGCCCTGGGTGCGATTCCGGTGACCCGGCTGGTGACTAAGGTGAACCGACGTCCCCTCTTGATTGCGGTGGTCCTAGGCTTTGGTCTGGGCAACTTATTGACAGCTATTTCGCCTTATTTCTGGCTGGTCATGGGGGCCCGCTTGATTGGTGGGGTCTGTGCCGGCTTGATGTGGTCCATGTTGGCGGCCTATACCCTGCAGATGGTGCCGACTGCCCATGCGGGTCGGGCGGTAACCCTGGTCTTCTCGGGTTCTACCATTGGCCTGAGCCTGGGCGTGCCCTTGATGACCTATATTGGCCAAGCCATGCACTGGCGCTTAGCCTTTGGACTGGTAGCTCTAGGCTTCTTCATTGTTGCCGCTTTTGGCTATAAGCTCTTGCCTTCAGTGCCTGGCCAATCCAGTGCCCACTTGATTAGCCCCAAGGATATGGTGAAGAACCGCAACGTGATGATGGTGGTTGTCCTCACCTTCCTCTTTGTCTGCGCCCATTACACCAGTTATGTCTATATTCAGATGATTGCGGAAAGATTAGGCATGGGCCTTCAAGCCATGCAGATTGTCTTTGGATTGGGTGCTATCTGTGCGGTAGTTGCAGTGGCCCGTTTGATCGACGACCACCTCAAGTCCATCATGCTGACGGTCTTTATTATCGGGATCATCGCCATGGCTATCTTCATCTGGGGGGCTTCTTCGCTCTGGCTGGGCTTCATCGGCATGTTCCTATGGGGGCTCAGCTTCGGTCCGATTTCGACCCTGATGCAGACAGCTACCACCCGGCAAACCTCAGAGGGTCAAGATATTGCCATCTCCCTGCAGACGACCAGTTTCGACCTGTCAATTATGATTGCCAGTGGGGTCGGGGCCTTCCTCTTGAAGTCATTTGGCCTCTCAGCCACCCTGCTCTTCGCGATCTTTATGTTTGTGATGGGATTGGCCTTAGTTGTGACCCATCCTAAGAATTTTGAATAAAGTACTACATCCTCCTAGGCATGGTCTTGGGAGGATTTTTTTGTTGGGGGAAGTATGCTATACTGACAATGATAATAGACGAGAAGGAGTCGATCGGAATGAAACGTGTGGTATTCCATGTCCATGAAATGAAATCATGGCCAACATTATTTACTTATTTAGAAAAAGCTTATGAAGTGACCCCTGACTTGAAAACGGTGGTTGTTGCCAATGGCGCAGCCGTTCGGATTGCTGAGCGTGAGGAGCTTCTCGACCAGGCCAAGCCTTGGTTGGACCGCGGAGTGACCTTTGAACTCTCCAAGCCCAGCTTAGAGCGGGAAGGGATTGACGAAGACCGAGTAGCCCAAGTTGGCCTAGAAGTTGCTCTAGATGGTGTAGCAGCCCTGATTAACTACCAACACGACCGCTATGCCTACATTAGAGTCTAGGAGGCGCCATGAATCCCGAACAATTTCAAAATAAACTCCAAGAGTCAGGTATCTCCCTGACCGACCAACAGATGGCCCAATTCGCCCGTTACTATGAGCTCTTGGTCGAATGGAATGAGAAGATGAACCTGACGGCCATTACCGACCGCGATGAGGTCTACCTCAAGCACTTCTACGATTCCCTGACCCTGGCCTTCCACGTTGACCTCAGCCGCCCGCTGACCCTGGTAGACGTCGGGGCAGGAGCAGGCTTCCCGAGCATCCCGCTCAAGATCGCCTTCCCAGAACTCCAGGTCACTATCGTGGACAGTCTCAAAAAACGGATCGGTTTCCTGGATACGGTTATTGACGAACTCGGTTTAGACCAGGTTCAGGCCATCCACGACCGGGCCGAAACATTCGGCCAGAACAAGGCCCAACGCGCCCACTATGACCTGGCCACCGCCCGCGCTGTGGCTCGCCTTTCCGTCCTCGCTGAATTCTGCCTGCCCCTGGTCAAAAAAGACGGCCTTTTTGTTGCCATGAAGGGAGCCCAGGTCGAAGACGAACTCGCGGACGCCAAGAAAGCCATCGCCACCCTCGGCGGAAAATTCCTCGAAGACGCCGCCTTCGAACTCCCCGAAAACGCCGGCGAACGCCACATCATCCGTATCGCCAAGAAAAAAGAAAGCCCCAACAAATACCCCAGAAAACCCGGCACCCCAGCCAAAAAACCAATTCAGTAAAAAAAAGGTGTGAGCGAGAGCGTTTAGCTTTGGATGCTTGGAGTAAGTCGGAATAAGGGCAAGCCCTGCTTGCACGTTTCCGACTTGCGAAAGCACTCCAAAGCTGCTCTTGCGAACCCGACTAAAGGGTGTGAACAAGAGGATTCAATCTCAAAGCAAGGTCTTAGCTAGCTTATTTTTATTATGGTGGTGCAGGGTGGCTTGTCTAGCTGCTGCCCAGCTTTCAAATGAAAGCGGAATTTGAGAGTAGCGTGGGCCGCACTTTTAAATGGACATGGAGTTTGAGAGTAGCAGAGGTCAAACTTTCAAATGGACATGGAGTTTGAGAGTAGCTGAGCCCCAACTTTTAAATAGAGCTGATGGTTAGAAGTTGCACCACCCTACTCACTAATAATGCCTATCAAGACAATTTAATTCAAAACAAATAAGGAAGCAGTAGATTTTCTAAGTATCTACTGCTTCTTTTTTGCTTATTTCTGTTTTAGTGTCAGTGACTAATGATAAAAAAAATTTATTACAATTGTTTTGAGCAGGAGTGGAGCTTTGAATTTGATCGTTAGCCATGAACAAGCAAGCTTAAGGGGGTGAGGGCTGGCGGTTAGCTTTCGTTCACTGGAGTAAGTCGTCGGAGCAGTCTGCAAGACTGCGGCGGAGACTTGTGAAGTGACACGAAAGTTGCCAGACCGAACCCGACTAGATGTGAATTACGGATAGTCGGCGTAAGCCGTTACTAGCCAAAACCTGCTCCAAAAGTCAGCTCTGACTCCACTTCACAAAGGCTGTCCGAGCCTCCGCAAGGCTCTTCCAGCCTTTGCTCCAGTGGTTCAGAGCTTAACGACTTTTGTCGCACTCTAACTTTGAAGCTCGTTAGGCGAGAGACCTTGGCTCGAGCCGGTGCCATGGCTCTTCAACGATCAAATTCAATAGCGGAACGTATGCTCGCTAATACAATACATCAAAGCTTCCTTATTTTTTCAAATTCAATCCTAGCACATATAAAAGCAGGATCAGAAATTGAAGGGCAAATGGAATCGTTAGGGAGAATATTTTTTCGATAAGGGCTAGGACTAAGAAGATAAAGCAGGCATGCAAACAAGTAACTATGAAAGACCGTAAAATTTCTCGTGACATAAGTACCCCTCCTAAAAATTAATTCAATGCTTTCATTAAGGCCAGGCTAACATATTAAAGGGCTTCAGCCAAATCAAAATTACTCCAAGACTTATTGCTTCGGTTTGGAAATAAAACATGCTAGACTGGTTACTGAATGTAAGTAAAGACGGAAAAAGTAAAACAAAGGAGCAAATATTCTATGACTAGACATGTGACCGAATCAGCGACTCAAGTGACTACTAAAGCGGTGGCAATTAATGCGCTCGATCCCAAGGCCTTGGCAGACTTCTACCAAGAAACGATTGGGCTCAGCCAAATTGAGGTTAAGGATGGTATTTATTACCTGGGAACGCCAGATGGGCAAGTTCTCCTCGAGATCTATCCCACTGATGAGCGCAAGAAGGACTATACCGGCCTCTACCATATGGCCTTCCTCCTGCCCAGCCGCAAGGACCTAGCCAATAACTTCAAGCACCTCCTCCAGGTCAAAGCGCCCCTCGATGGTGCCTCTGACCACGGCTACAGCGAGGCCCTCTACCTCCAGGACCCTGAGGATAATGGGATTGAAATCTATGCTGATAAGGACCAAGCTGAATGGGATATTAACGAGTCTGGGGCTATCGCTGGGATTGTTGAACCTATAGCGGCAGAGGAAGTCCTCGCCCTAGCTGAAGCAGGTGACTACCAGGGCATGCCGAACGGAACCATCATGGGCCATATCCACCTCCACGTCCATGACATCGAAGAGACCATGAACTTCTACTATGACGTGATGGGTCTCGGCGTCAAATTCCTCATGGGCAAGTCCGCCCTCTTCATGGCGACCGGTGACTACCACCACCACCTTGGGGCCAATGTTTGGCGCAAGGGCATCGATCCACAGGGAGACTACACCAGCCAGGGCCTCCGCGAAAGCATCTGGCAGGGGAGCCAAGACGACCTGGACTGGGTGGAAGACCAACTCAAGGCCAAGGCGATCGACTATGACAAGGACCGCTCCAGCCTGATCTTCCACGACCCCGCCCAAACTCAAATTCGCTTAGTGTTAGCCTAATTTTAGACGATATATGAAGTAGCTGTCAGGGCTCACTCTTGGACTAGAGTTTTGAATAACTTTATAGCAAATAAAGAGGCCAGGACCATTGTCCTAGCCTCTATTTTTATACTTATATTCTCTAGTCTTCCTCCTTACGACCCTCCCACCAGTAGTAGAGCACGATTAGAAAGGCGATGTTTCCAGGTATGGAGCTGAAGGCCTCCAAGAGGGCGGGTGACCAAAAGTATTCCAAGATACCGTTTAAGAGTGTATCGATGACAAGACACCAAAAGACAATTTTTAAACTAGAGTGTGGCATGTCGATTCCTCCTTGCTTAGGGGGCTGAGCTCGCTCCTTCACTAAGCGAGCAAGTGACGGCTGGCAAGTCAATACAAATTATGTTTACGCTTACATGATAACATGTTAGGCTTTCAGCGTGAAATGATAGGCTCCTAACTTGTGGAAGTCTTCTAAAGATAAAATTATGAGCACAGGGGGCTTTTTTTTGATACAATGAAGGAGACAGAATAAAATATGTGCGAAGAATGTCAGACTCGAGCTGGGATTCGGAAGAAATGCGAGGAGGAAGGAG
Organism: Aerococcus sp. UMB1112A; assembly: GCF_030230715.1. Lineage (NCBI taxonomy): Bacteria > Bacillati > Bacillota > Bacilli > Lactobacillales > Aerococcaceae > Aerococcus > Aerococcus sp. UMB1112A. Next base: position 58,525 of record NZ_JASPDS010000010.1, read on the forward strand.
CGCATTTCCTTCCTTTTTTCTTTCTTGGCTTGTGACTGCGCGGCAAGCGACTAAGGAGGTAATTAAAATATGGGAAAGGTAATTGCGGTTGCCAATCAGAAAGGTGGCGTTGGTAAGACCACCACGACAGTGAACCTGGCGGCCTGCCTGGCTTACAATGATAAGAAGGTTCTCTTGATCGATAGCGATGCCCAAGGGAATGCCAGCAGTGGCCTAGGGATCAACAAGGCAGAGGTCGAAGAGGATATCTACGATGTGCTCATTAATGGCAAGGACTTGGCAGATGTGACCCTGCCTTCTTCCCGGGAGAATGTGGATGTCGTCCCAGCGACCCTGCAATTGGCGGGGGCTGAGGTGGAATTGACCAATGTTCCCCACCGTGAGCAGCGGATGAAGGAGGCTATTGCGCCGGTCCGCGACCAGTATGATTATATCTTTATCGATTGCCCGCCTTCCCTGGGGCACTTGACCCTCAATGCCTTCACCGCAGCGGATTCCGTCCTCATTCCTGTCCAGAGTGAGTACTATGCCTTGGAAGGGTTGAGCCAGTTGCTTAACACTATTCAACTGGTTCAGAAACACTTCAATCCGCACTTGAAGCTGGAAGGGGTCTTGATGACCATGTATGACGCGCGGACCAATCTCAGCAATGAAGTGGTCCAAGAGGTGCGCAAGTACTTCGGTGACAAGGTTTATGACACCCTGATTCCGCGCAATGTCCGTTTATCCGAAGCCCCTTCTTATGGCCTAGCCATTATCGACTATGACAAGCGATCGCGGGGTGCGGAAGTCTATCTTGAATTAGCAAAGGAAGTGCTGGCAAATGACGACTAAGAACCGTGGTTTAGGTAAAGGAATCGGCGCTTTCTTCTCAGATGAAAGCAATCCTTTTGAAAAAGATTATATCGGAAGCGACAGCCAGGAAGCCGCCCAGGCGCCGCTTGATCCTGATCATGAGCAGGTGGTAGAGGTTGCCCTTGATGAGATTCGCCCCAACCCTTACCAGCCGCGGCTCAATTTCTCAGAGAAGGCCCTGCAAGAGTTGGCGGATTCCATTGCGGAACAGGGGCTCCTCCAGCCCATTATCCTCCGCAAGTCGGCCATTAAGGGCTATGAGATCATTGCAGGGGAGCGCCGTTACCGGGCGACCAAGCTGAATGGGGCCGAGACCATCCCCGCTATTGTACGCGAGATGACCGATGCCCAAATGATCGAAACCGCGATCATTGAGAACTTGCAGCGGGAAGACCTGACCCCTTTAGAAGAGGCCCAGGCCTATCAGAATTTAATTGATAGCTTGTCTCTGACTCAGGCTGAAGCGGCCAAGCGTTTGGGCAAGAGCCGGTCCTATATTGCCAACTACCTCCGCCTCTTGGACCTGACACCGGAAGTGAAGGAATTGGTCCAAGACGGTGACTTGTCCATGGGCCAGGCCCGGACGCTTTTGGCCCTAAAGAATCCCAAAGACCAGACCCGACTAGCTAAGAAGGTGGTCAATGAGGGGATGACGGTCCGCCAATTGGAGAAGATGGTCCAGAGTCTGAATGAACCCGTCGAAGCTCAGAAGAGTCAGAAGGTCCAAGAGCCGCAGAAACCGACCTATATCCGCGAGAGTGAAGACCTCTTGATGGACAAGTTCGGGACCAATGTGCAGATCCAGAGCAAGGGGGACCACGGCAAGATCGAGATTGAATACTTGTCCGAGGAAGACCTGACCCGGATCTTAGATTTATTGAATATTCGCCTAGATGATTAAGGAGGGGATAGGATGGTAGACAAGAATTATGGCCTCCATGATGTGGTCGAGATGAAGAAGCCCCACCCTTGCAAGACCAATGCCTGGGAGATTATCCGTATGGGCATGGATATCCGGATGAAATGTCAGGGGTGCGGCCAGTCCGTGATGATGCCACGGCGCGAATTCGAAAAGAAAATGAAAAAAGTTCTTGAAAAAGCAGAAAATGAATAGGAAAGTGAGTGAACAATAAGCAATGGCTTTAACAGCAGGAATTGTCGGCTTGCCAAATGTGGGCAAGTCAACCTTATTTAACGCAATTACCAAGTCGCAAGTGGAAGCAGCCAACTACCCCTTCGCGACGATTGACCCCAATGTAGGCGTGGTGGAAGTCCCTGACGACCGCCTCTGGAAGATTACCAAAGTGGTAGAACCTAAGAAGACGGTCCCTACGACCTTTGAATTTACCGATATTGCGGGTATCGTGAAGGGAGCCTCCAAGGGGGAAGGCCTAGGCAATAAGTTCCTAGCCAATATCCGTGAAGTGGACGCCATCTGTCATGTGGTCCGTTGTTTCGATGATGAGAACATTACCCATGTGAGCGGCGGTATCAATCCCCAAGACGATATTGAGACCATCAACCTGGAATTAGTCCTGGCTGACCTGGAAAGTGTCAGCAAGCGCTACGAAAAAGCAGCTAAAATGGCTAAGTCCAAGCAGCATGAGGCCGTTGTTGAAGCCAATGTCCTGGGCCGGATCAAGGAAGCCCTGGAAGCTGGTACGCCTGCCCGGGCCTTGGATTTCAACGAAGAAGAGATGGGCTTTGTTAAACAGCTATTCCTTTTGACCATGAAACCTGTCCTCTATGTCGCCAATGTGGAAGAAGAGGATGCCGCATCTGGCAACAACGAACACGTCCAAGCGGTTCGCGAAATTGCGGATGCGGAAGGAGCTCAAGTGGTTGTTGTCTGCGCCAAATTGGAAGAAGACCTGGCAACTATGGAAGAGGATGACCGGGCCATGTTCCTGGAAGACCTCGGTATGGAACAATCAGGCCTAGATGTCTTGATCCAACGGTCCTACACCCTGCTTGGCCTTGCCACTTACTTTACCGCTGGGGAGCAAGAAGTTCGGGCTTGGACCTTCAAGAAGGGCATGAAGGCTCCTCAAGCCGCTGGCATTATCCACTCCGACTTCGAGCGCGGCTTCATCCGGGCTGAAACCGTTCACTACGATGATTTAATGACTTACGGCAGCATGCAGGCTTGCAAGGAACACGGTAAGTACCGGTCGGAAGGTAAGGATTATGTCGTTGAAGATGGCGATATCATGCTCTTCCGCTTCAATGTTTAGGAGGTTTTTCGATGACACAAGACCAATCCATTAAAGACCAGGAAGTCAGCCTGGCTGACCTCCAAGCAGAAAACCAGAAACTCTACCCTGAACTGACCAAGCGCAACCAAGACTTCATCTTCCAATTCAATAAGGAAATGAAGGCCCAGGGTGCAGAAGAAGCGGCCATCCGCCATGAAAATACTATGATCAAGGAAATGTTGGACAAGCAAGGTCAGGGGATCACGGCCAACCATCTTTACGGCACGCCTGTCCAATATGCCCAACAAGTTCTCTATGACCCGACTGAAGTTGAAGTAAAGCCTGCGAGCTTCCAGCAGCTCTGGTTGGATAGCGCCCTCTTCATCGGCGGTATGTTCGCTGCCCTAGCTGGCATCGGTGCCATCAGTAGCAACCAAGAGGCTAACAGCCAATCCTTCGGTGTGATTTCCTTAATCATTAACTTTGTCCTTGGTGGTTTGGCTATGGCGATTCTGACTTACTACCAACAAAACATGGACCGAGAGGCTAAACACCCCGTCCTCCGCTATATTGGTGTTGGCGCAGCGGTGGTTATCGTCTGGATTGGCGTGGTGAGCCTGAGCACCCTCCTTATCCCTGCCAGCATCAACGTCGTCCTCCCAGCCTTCCTCTACTTCGCCATCGCCGTCATCGCCTTCGTCGGCAGATGGTGGTATAAGAAAACCTATAACATCCAGACCAACACACTGTTTTAACAAGGGTGTGAGCAAAGGCGTTCAGAAGCTTACCACTGGAGCACGATCGAAAAAGGGCAAGCCCCGCTTGCACGTTTCGATCGTGTGAAGTGGAGAAGCTTCTGCCTTTGCGAACCCGACTACACAGGGTGTGAAGGCTAGCGGGAGAAATAGATCTCTGGAGCCAAAAGCCAGAGAAGACTGAAAGTCTTCGGCGGATTTTGGTGAAGAGGAGCTATTTCTGCTAGCCTGAACCCAACTAAGGGTATGAGCAGACCATCTAAACAGACAAACAACCCTTCACTAAGCTAGCCTCCTGTTGCTAGCTTAGTTTTGTTAATAGGGAAACTTTCAATTGGTCATCGTAAGCATGCTAGACTTGATAGGATCATTTTTTTTGATATTGTAAAATATGAAGCAAGATACTAAATAATTGAGGTGATTTCAGAAATGACTCAGCCCGTGATCTACCGAAAAGATGTCTTTGCCATTTCTATCCTGATTCAAATTCTTGTCCTAGTCCTGTTTAAAGTATCTGGCATATCGCTTCGAAGCTGGTTGACGATAGCCGTCCCAATTTACCTTATGCATGCTTTTTATGTGATAAGATTCATCCAATACCATAGAAAGCATCGGCATAACTAAGGAAAGCCAGTAGCCAATGACTCAATAAAAAGTCAGTATCAAGCCCCCAAATTTTGGCTTTAAAGTCTAAATTTGAGGGCTTTTTCAATAGTTAAGGCCAAATTCAAATGCGGAAGGCATGCTCACTAATACCATTCACCTATTAGATTTTCCCTATCCCTACTGGAGGCCTTTTTATAGTCCTTGCCCCTTCTTCTTGTTACAATGAACTTAACTTAACTGAGGAGGTTGTTTCTATATGAATACGGCAGATATCAATACCAAGGGAATCGGCACAGAGCTCGGTTTGAAATTGGGCTGCGATGAGGCCCCTATTAAATCCATTGAATTTATTAACTACCGCTGTCCTTTTGCCCGGAAGTTCTTCCAAAGTAATTCTTACTTATTAGACGAGTGGGTGGCAGCGGGCAAGTTGCAGCGGATTATCAAATCTTATGACCGCGACAAGCATGACCTGTCCAAGGCTAATATCCTCCACCAATACATTGACTATGGCCGGCCAGAAGAAGCTTATGAATTGATTCATTATTTCTATGCTAACCAGGATGTCTGGGGGGAAATGGACCACGATGGCGTCAAAGATTGGGTGGAGAATGTGGTCGGACTCGAGCGGCAAGCTAATGAAGAAATCGCCCAGGCCATCCGCCAAGAAGGGGAAGACAATGGTGTGCGTTTCGTTCCTACTGTTATCCTCGCTGGTCATATCTTAGATGAACACGAAGACCATTTCACTATCCGTAAGTGGCTAGCTGAAGCCTTGGAAGACCAAGACTTAGCCAATGATTTTGACCCGTCTGCCCTGAACGATTCCAACGGTTTTGTCCTCGGCTCGGACCAGGCAGAAAAGACCATCTATCAATTTATCGACCTCTATGAAGCGGAATCAGCAGCCTATGCCAAGGAAGCTTTCCCTATTCTGCGCCAAGCCCTCGCTTCGGGCCAAGTGCGCTTAGTGACTAAAATCTTTAGTTTACGCCATGGGGGCGGCTACAAGGGTGAAGTGATGCAGCGCTTTGTGGACTATCAAACGCCCGAAAAGGCCCTGTATCAAGTCGAAGAGATCCTCGCTCGGCGTCCCGAATGGGTAGCCTCTGACTTTGAAGGTGTCTTCAAGTTTGCGGAAGAAGAGCTGGGCTACGACTACCAAGGTAACCAAGCAGCCCTCAAAGCCGCTTACAGAGAAGGTAAGGCAGTGGGCGTGGAAGCCAGTCCAGCCGTCTTCATTGATGGCCAAGGCTTCCAAGCTGACCAAGCCCTCTCAGCCCTTCAAAATAAGCTATAAGACGAACAATAAAATAAAATTTGTATAAAAAGTTCGCTATTAACCGCAAAAGATTAAAATAATTGTTGACAATTTCGGAAGTTCGGGCTATCCTATTGAATAATCTAAAAAGGAAAAGGAGCGGATTAACACCATGTCGAACTGGGAAAATAAATTTGTCAAAGAAGGAATTACCTTCGATGATGTCTTACTCGTGCCTGCTGAAAGTGATGTCCTACCTGATGAAGCGGATTTAGGGATCCAGCTATCTGACCACTTGAAATTGAATGTCCCTATCCTATCAGCTTCGATGGATACGGTAACGGAAGCGGATATGGCTATTGCCATGGCACGGTCTGGCGGCTTAGGAATTATCCATAAGAACATGACCATTGACCGTCAGGCTGAGGAAGTTCGCAAGGTGAAACGCTCGGAGAGTGGCGTCATCACCAATCCTTTCTATCTCTTCCCAGACAATAAGGTGCAAGAAGCTGAAGATTTGATGGCGCGCTACCGGATCAGTGGAGTTCCTATCGTCAAGGATGAGAGTTCGCGTGAATTACTGGGGATCATCACCAACCGCGACATTCGCTTCGTCCGCGACCTCTCCGAACCGATCCACGAATACATGACCACTGAAGAGATGGTCACCGCTCCTTCGAATACCAGCCTAGAAGAAGCCGAAGCTCTCCTACAAAAATACCGGATTGAAAAACTCCCCTTGGTTGATGACCAAGGTCGTTTGACCGGCTTAATTACCTTCAAAGATATTCAAAATGTCACTGACTATCCCAATGCAGCCAAAGATGCCAAGGGACGTTTGGTCTGTGGGGCAGCTGTCGGTGTGACTTCAGATACCTTCGAACGGGCCAAAGCCCTCATTGAAGCAGGTGTGGATGCCATTGTCATCGATACTGCCCACGGCCATTCCAAGGGCGTCCTCCGCAAGGTCAAGGAAATCCGCGACCAGTTCTCAGAGGTCACCCTGATTGCTGGGAATGTGGCCACAGCGGAAGGTACCCGGGCCCTTTTTGAAACAGGGGTCGATATTGTCAAAGTCGGCATTGGACCTGGTTCAATCTGTACTACCCGGGTAGTGGCTGGGGTCGGCGTGCCCCAATTAACCGCCATTTATGATGCCGCTGAAGTGGCCAATGAATTTGGCAAGACCATCATCGCTGATGGAGGGATTAAGTATTCAGGAGATATTGTCAAGGCCCTGGCTGCTGGGGGCCATGCCGTGATGCTAGGTTCCATGCTAGCAGGGACGGACGAATCGCCGGGTGAAATTGAGATCTACCAAGGCCGCCGCTTCAAGACCTACCGCGGCATGGGCAGTCTGGGCGCCATGAAGAAGGGCTCAGCTGACCGCTACTTCCAAGGAGAAGTCAACGAAGCCAACAAGCTGGTCCCAGAAGGTATCGAAGGCCGGGTCAGCTACAAGGGCTCAGTGGTTGATATCATCTTCCAAATGGTCGGTGGTATCCGGTCCGGTATGGGATATTGCGGGGCACACAATATTGAAGACCTCCGTCAAAATGCCCAGTTTGTTCGCATGTCAGCCGCTGGTCTGATTGAATCCCACCCCCACGACATTCAAATTACCAAAGAAGCACCTAACTACTCACGTGGATAAGTGCCAAGGACAAGCGTCTAGCCCAGGCTAGGCGCTTTTCTTATAGCAAGGCTGAGCGGATTACTCGCCTTTCGTTCGCTCACATGTTAGGATGAAAGAGAAGTTGAACTTGTAATGAATTGAAGGAGGTTCCATAATTTATGGCAAAAATTGCAGCAATTATCACAGACCTATTCGAAGATTCAGAGTTTACATCACCTAAGGCAGCCCTCGAGGCAGCTGGTCACGAAGTCGTCACCGTGGGGCTCGAAGCAGGCCAAACTGTTACCGGTAAGAGTGAAGATACAGAAGTCGAAGTCGCTGTTGGCATTGATGCGGCAGAAGGTGCGGATTACGATGCCCTGCTCATTCCTGGCGGCTATTCCCCTGATAAATTACGGGGCGACGAGCGCGTATTAGATTTTGTGCGCCACTTTGCCTTCAAGCGCAAACCAATCTTCTCCATCTGCCATGCCCCTCAATTACTCGTCAATGCTGACGTACTGAAAGGTAAGTCCATTACAGCTGTTAAACAAGTGGCCGTTGACGTGAAAAATGCGGGCGCCAACTTCTTTGATGAAGAAGTTGTCATTGACCCATCCGGCATTATCTCCAGCCGGACTCCGGCCGACTTAGATGCCTTCAATGAAGCCATTGTCGATGCTTTGAAATAGGCTCTATATGAATAAAGCAAGGAGCAGGGCAGCCTGCTCCTTTTTATTTGGAGTGCTGAGGGTGGAGTAACCCACACTCGGAAGCTTCGATTGGGGCTTGGTCAAGCTAAGCGCCAAGTCTCACACCCTCCAGTCGGGTTCGGTCGCGCAGAAGTGGCTCCTCTTCACAAAAGGGAACGACCGGCTAAAGCCGTTCTTATCCCTTTTGCTCCAGAGGTCCACTTCTACCCGTGCGCCCTCACACCCTTTGCAGTCGGGTTCGCAAAGGCAGAAGCTTCTCCACTTCACACGATCGAAACGTGCAAGCGGGGCTTGCCCTTTTTCGTTCGTGTTCCAGTGGTAAGCTTCTAAACGCCTTTGCTCACACCCTTTGATTTAATTCTTTCTTAAGGAGATTTGTGGGTTTTCTTTAAACAATTATAGGGATGTTTTGCTAAAATATAGGGGAGTATGTTCTTAGTAAAGTAATAGTATGTAAATAAGTTTTGTGTAAGGGAGTGGCGAGATGAAGTTATTGATTGTTGATGATGATAAGGATATTGTTGAGTTACTGACGATTTATTCTAAGAATGAGGGCTACCAGGTGGTCCAGGCTTTTGATGGGGATGATGCCCTCAAGCAGATGGTGGATAATCCGGATATTGACTTGATGATCTTGGATATTATGATGCCGGGTAAGGATGGCTTGACCCTCTTGAAGGAACTCCGGGGGCGGAATGTTGAAATTCCAATCCTCTTGTTGTCGGCTAAGTCCAGCGATATGGACAAGATTTCTGGTTTGACGACGGGGGCGGATGACTATGTGACCAAGCCCTTCAATGCCCTCGAAGTGATGGCCCGGGTCAAGTCCCTCTTGCGTCGGGCTAACTTGTCGGATGAGAATAATACCGATACGATTGAGATTGGGCCTCTAACCATCCATAAGAATTCCCATGAGGTGAAGACCATCGATGGCAAGGAGATCCAGCTCACGGCTTTAGAATTTGGGATCCTTTACCTCTTGGCCAGCCATCCGAATGAAGTCTTCAGTGCGGACGAAATTTTTGAACGGGTTTGGCAGCAAGATTCTGTTGTTTCTGCCAAGACGGTGATGGTCCATGTCAGTCACCTGCGCGATAAGATTGGTAAGGCAACCAATGGCGATAAGGTGATTTCAACAGTTTGGGGGGTAGGCTACCGGATTGTCGATCCGACAGCTGACCAAGCCTAGTACCAAGGGATGAAGGGAGGCAAGTGCATGTATCATTCCAAGCGAAGTAAATACCGCGTCTTTCTTGAAGTTTTCTTTGAGGCGGTGGTTTGGACAGCCATTCTTTTGCTGGGGTATTTTGGCATTATGTTCGTTTTGATCTTTGCCTACGATTATTACTATGTCCAGATTATGCAGCAAAATCCCTTCTCCATTATTCTCCAACCCTATTTCCAGCAGAATTTCTTCTTAGGATTCACCCTTTGCTATGTGGTGATTGGTCTGGGGGCAGTCGCTTGGCGGATTTATCGCCGTTATCGGACGGTCCAATTGGGTTATATCTTGGATGAACTGCATTTTATTTCTCAGGGAAACTATGACCACCGGATTTCCAGTAAGCACTTGGATTCGATGAAGCCGGTGGTGTCCTCGATTAACCGCCTGGTGGATAGCACGGTTGAGGCCATGGAGGAGGAGCGCCGGATTGAACAGTCCAAGGATGAGTTGATTGTCAACATGTCCCATGATATCCGGACCCCGCTGACCTCGGTGATCGGCTACTTGGGTCTCTTGGAGAGCGGCCATTACAATGATGAGGAAGAAATGAAGCACTATGCCCATATTGCTTATATCAAGTCCCTGCAATTGCAGCGGATGGTGAATGACCTCTTTGAATACACCAAGATTAGCCAGGTCAATATCCAGCTCAATGTTATGCCCATCAATGTGGTACGGATGCTCCAGCAGATGCTGGTTGAATTTGAGATGGAGGCGGAACAAGCCGGTCGCGAGCTCCGCTTGGATGTCCCAGAAGACCAGGAAATAATTGTCGATGTGGATCCAGAGCAACTGGCCCGGGTTTTCTCTAACCTACTGACCAATGCCTTTAAATATGGTGGCGATGGTGACTATGTCCGTGTGGCGGTCAGCCAGGATGCTAAAGAGACCACTTTTGTCGTCGAAAATGATGGCGACCAGATTCCAGAAGAGGCCTTAGACCGGCTTTTCCAACGCTTTTACCGGGTGGATAGTTCACGCTCGCAAGAAAAATCCGGTAGCGGCCTAGGCCTGGCTATTGCAGAAGGGGTGGTCTTCCATCACCATGGCAAGATATGGGCGGAATCGGATAGCCAGAGCACACGTTTTATTTTTAAAATTCCGAATCATTACCAGGAAGAGAGGTTGAATGGATGACTCTTGGAAAGAAGCTGAAAGTTTTTAAAGTGGGGCTCGTTTTGACTTTGTTATGGACGGTTTTCAGTCCGACTTTGGTTCTTGCTGAGGATCGGGGAACGAGCCTGGGGGACTTTTCTAGCCAGCTGGCGAGTCAATTGAACTTGGAAGTTGACCAGGCCGCAGCTATGGATCCAGCGACTGGCCAGGCCCTCTTCCGCTACCAGGATGATGACTTGCACGGGATTGCTTCCTTGACCAAGTTGCTGAGCTTGTATGTGGTTTACGATGCCATCAAGGCTGGTCAATTAGATTTCGATACCAAGATTCCCGTCTCTGAAGGGGTAGCTGAACTCTCCCGCCTCCCCAACTTATCTAATGTCCCTCTGGATGCGTCAACGGACTATTACACTGCCGGCGACCTGATCGATGCTACCTTAATTTATTCAGCTAATTCAGCCATTGTAGCCCTGGCCCAATATGTGGCAGGGGACGAGGCAACTTTTGTGGAAAAGATGGGCGATAAGCTGGAGTCTTTAGGGATCACAGATTACAAACTCTACACGGCTTCGGGTTTAGATGGGAAATATCAGACGACCCATGGTGACCAGTACACCAGCCAGGACGAGAACCAGATGCGGGGGATTGATCTCTTGCGGATGACCCAGCACTTATTGGAAGACTATCCTGATATTCTCAAACGCTCGGCGGTTCCTGTTAAAGACTTCCAAGTTAACCCAGAGACGACTTTTCGGATGGTGAATTTCAATGAGTTTCTCCCGGGACTGGCTCATGGACGCGAGGATGTCTTGGGCTTGAAGACCGGGACGGAAGACTTAGCTGGAGCCTGTATCCTGATTGTCAGCCGGATCAACGACCGTCCTGTCTTGCTTTTGACCCTGGGGGCGAGCGATAATGAGGCTCGCTACCGGGAAACTAACAAGTTATTGAACGGCCTGCAGGACAACTTGGCTTGGACCCTCCTCCACCAAAAAGGGGAAGTCTTCGCTAGCCGGGACCATGTGGATGTCTACCAAGGACGCCAAGACCAGGTGGACCTGCTCTACCAGGATAATTCAGCTGCCTTCTTGCCCCAAGGAATCGATTGGGCCCAAGAAAAGGTGGAATCTTATAGCGATAATTGGCGGTACACCCCCCAAGGGACCCTGCAGGTGAAGGCTCCGCTTGATCCTAGTCAGGCTGTTAACCAGGTGACCATCCGTCTGCCCTTCCTTGAAGACGTGGAGGGTCAGGATATGGCCTTGACCAATGCCATTGTGCCGAGTGAAGAAGTGGAAGGCCTGAGCCCCATTGTCCGGGTGACACGGCGCATGTCCCAGTTGATTGAATCCTTGGTGGACCAGGTGGAAGACTGGCTCGATACGCAAAGTGCAAAGGCAAATTGACATTTATTGAGAGAAAGATTATAATAGCATTAATAGATAAAAAGTAGGATTGTGACTAGTAAGTGATGGATAAGTTCAAGAGAGTCCGTGGTTGGTGGGAACGGATACTTGTTATCATGGAATCCACACAATCGCTGAGTGCGAGCCCGTAGATGGGTGAAGCATTTCCGGACAGACCGTTAACTGAAGAGTGCAGCAAGCATATAGTGATATGCTGAAGCAGGGTGGTACCGCGCAATAATGCCGAAACAAGCAGCTATTCCGTCCCTTTCTTAATCGAAAGGGTATGGAATAGCTTTTTTATTTTAATTTTTTACATTAATGGAGGAGGAAGACCCATGATTGATATGCGTCAATTACGAAATAATTTTGAAGAAACAGCCCAATTGTTAGAGACTCGCGGGGTGAGCCGGGAAGAGTTGGACCAAGTGATGGCTCTCGATGAAGACCGTCGTAAGCTCTTAGTTCAAGTCGAAGAACAGAAGAAAGTCCGTAACCAAACCTCAGAAGAAATTGCCCAGTTGAAACGGAACAAAGAAGATGCAGATGACAAGATTAAGGCCATGCAGGAACTAGGCGAGGAAATCTCTAAGCTAGACCAAGAAGTCAAAGCGGTTGAAAACAAACGTCATGATATCTTAGCCCGCATTCCGAATTTGCCTGCAGAAGGCGTTCCAGTAGGGGAAGATGAAGACGATAATGAAGAAATCCACCGCAAGGGCGAGCTGCCAAACTTTGACTTCACGCCTAAAGCCCACTATGAAATTGGTGAAGACTTAGGCATCCTTGATTTCGCAGCAGGCGGCAAGGTAGCTGGCTCACGCTTCCTCTACTACCGTGGGATGGGGGCTAAGCTAGAGCGGGCTCTCTACAACTTCATGCTCGACCAACACGCTAAGGAAGGTTATATTGAAACCATCACCCCTTACCTGGCCAATGACCAAGCTATGTACGGGACTGGTCAGTTCCCTAAATTTACTGAAGATGTTTTCCAAATTGAACATGACGACCGCGACTTGACCTTGATCCCAACTGCCGAAGTGACCTTGACCAACTACTATGCAGGAGATATCATTCCAGGTGAAGAATTACCTATTAAGTTCACCGCGATGTCACCTTGCTTCCGTTCAGAAGCGGGTTCTGCAGGCCGGGATACCCGGGGCTTGATCCGTCTCCACCAATTCCACAAGGTTGAAATGGTCAAATTTGCTAAACCAGACCAATCCTTCGATGAACTCGAAAGCATGACCCAAAATGCGGAAAATATTTTAGATATGCTGAAATTACCTTACCGCCGCATCGTTCTCTGTACCGGTGACATGGGCTTCTCAGCTTCTAAGACTTATGATATCGAAGTTTGGATCCCAGCCCAAGATACCTACCGGGAAATTTCATCATGCTCAAACTGCGTAGACTTCCAAGCACGCCGGGCTAAGATCCGCTACCGCGATGAGAACGGTAAACCGCAACTCGCCCATACCTTGAATGGTTCAGGTTTGGCTGTCGGTCGGACCGTAGCAGCAGTCCTTGAAAACTACCAAAATGCGGATGGCTCAGTGACCATCCCAGAAGTACTCGTTCCTTACATGGGTGGCGTAACGAAGATTACTAAAGAGAATGCACTGGGTTAGAAACAAAGTGGAATAATAGATAAGAAGAGGTTGGAGGCAAAAGCCCCAGCCTCTTTTGTCATTTGAGACCTAGAAGTAGGTGAACGACCGAAAAGCTGTTACAATAGAAGTAAGTTAGCAAAGGAAGGTGATGCGATATGGCAGAAAAGAAAGCTATTTTTGCAGGGGGATGTTTTTGGTGTATGGTCCAACCCTTCGACCAATATCCTGGTATTATTTCAGTTGTATCGGGTTATACAGGTGGACATGTGCCCAATCCAACTTATCAGGAAGTCTGCCGGGGCAATACCGGCCACACAGAAGCTGTCGAAATTACTTACGACCCTGAAGTGATTTCATATGAAGACTTACTGAAGATTTACTGGCAACAGACAGACCCAACGGATGCCATGGGTCAATTCGTTGACCGGGGAGATTCTTACCGGCCAGTAATCTTTTATGCGGATGAAGAGCAGAAGCAAGCAGCACTTGATTCAAAAGCGGCACTCGAAGCCAGCGGACGTTTCGACGATCCGATTGTGACTCAGATTGAACCCGCCCAAGCCTTTTATCCAGCAGAAGATTACCACCAAGATTTCTATAAGAAGAATCCCGAACACTACCAACGCTACCGTCGAGGCTCTGGCCGCCAAAGCTTTATTGACGAAAATTGGTAGGAGAACGAGTAAAGAGTGACAAAAGCTGCTAGCTGGGCTTTTGTCACTTTTTATTTTTCTAAGTAAAATTAAGAAAAAGACTTTACAAAGATCTAGAAAGGTGATAATATATTTCTTGTCCTCAAAAAGGCCGTAAGTAAAATAAATGTTTTTGAAAAAAAGCCTTGACGAAGATCTGTGAGAAATGCTATACTATAAAAGTTGTTTCTCAAGAAAACAAAAAAGAATTTGAAAAAGTTCTTGACATTTCGTTCTTGATGAGATATCATTAAATAGTTGTCTCAAAGAGAGACGAGATAGACCTTTGAAAACTGAACAAAGAAGACGAACCAATTGTGTAGGGCATCAACCTCGAGTTGATGAACCAACA
>NZ_JASPDS010000051.1:0-1941 GCF_030230715.1 Aerococcus sp. UMB1112A
GTGTAGAGTCGCAGTTACCAACTATTGTATCTGCATGGTCTTTATAGATTGCTTTTAATTGAGATTGTGCTTGTAATATTATGCTTGCAGATATTTCTCTTGAACGAATTGTTGCAATCAATTTTTCAAATTTAGGAATTAAGCCAATATTTGCAAACTCATCAAGCAAACACCTAACATGAACTGGAAGTCTTCCACCATACACATCATCTGCCTTATCACATAGTAGGTTAAATAATTGAGAATACATTATTGAAACTACAAAATTAAATGTATCATCTGTATCTGATATTATTACAAACAAGGCAGTTTTTCTATCTCCAATTTTATCAAGCTCTAGTTCATCTTCGCTCATTAACTCTCTAAGCTCTCTTATATCAAAAGGTGCAAGTCTTGCTCCACAAGATATTAGAATTGACTTGGCAGTTTTTCCTGCTGCCAACTTGTATTTCTTATATTGCTTAACTGCAAAATGACTTGGATCTTTCTTTTCAAGAGCTTCAAAAAGCCTATCAATTGGGTTCATATAGGTTTCATCATCTTCTCTAACTTCACTTGCGTCAATCATATCTAAAAGTGTTTTAAAATTCTTTTCTTCTTCTGGTGCTTCATAATAGATATAACCGATGAGGGCAGTGTAATATAGCTTTTCAGCCTTTACCCAGAAATCTTCTCCTGCCTTTTCTCCATCTCCCTTTGTATTAGCAATTATAGTTTGGACAAGCTTTAAAATATCTTTTTCTGATCGAAGATAAGCAAAGGGATTGTATTTCATAGATTTTTTAAAGTTTATTGTATTTAAAATTTTTATGTCATATCCATTTTCATAAAGCATTTTTCCACACTCTAACACAAGTGTACCTTTAGGGTCTGTTACTACATAAGAAGAATGCATTTGCATTAGATTTGGCTTTACATAAAATCTCGTTTTACCTGATCCAGAACATCCTATTACTAATACATTTTTATTTCTAGCGTATTTAGGATTTTTAGGTCTTGAGTTCATTGTTAGTCTTTCGGTATTAGTTATGAGAACATTGTTTTCAAACTTAGGGTCAATGTATGGAGCAATATCCTTGCTTTCTCCCCATCTTGCAGATCCATATTCCTTGCCTTGCCTATATTTCTTTTTATTTTTACCTTTGCTATAAACAATTAGCTTAACAAGAGCAGCAACTGAAATACCTACTAACAAGTCCCTTGGATTAAGGCTTGGTATATAAGATAAAGTTCCTATATCAGAAATTCCTACCATTATTCTATCAATAATATCTCCTCCTACATAGGAATTGATGTGCTTAGAAAAGATATTTCCAATGTAGAAGAATGATAGATAAGGGATGTTTGATAATATAAATTTCTTTGGGTTGTCTATTTTAATTAAGTTTTTAATATCAGAAAGAATGGCTTCTAATATCTTATTCATCGTAGAAACCTTCACTATCTAATAAAATTAGTAGGTAGTGTCTTCCCTTTGGTGTTATAAATGTTTGTATTCCTACAAGTGTACCTAGTGGATCAACCCATTCCTTTACTTCAAAATATCCCTTGTTCTTATCTGCATAAGGTAAGAGTTTCTTTTTCTTATCTCTATAAATTAATCCCTTATCCATTAGAAAACTTATAAACTGATTTTGTGGTATGCCTAACTCTTTGGCAGTATTTCTAAAGTTTGTAAGTAGGTTATAATCTACTAATTTGTCATAATAGTCTGCCTTTGGTCTTAATTCTTCAATTTCTTCTTCTCTTTCGGCAATAATTCTATTGGCTACTAAAATTGCATCTGCAAGTAGCTCTTCATTTGTTTTCTTTTCTTGCCCTACTATATATCCTCCATTTTTTCTAATACTTGGTAAGACTTCTCTAGTTACCCAAGCTTTGAATATTTTTGCTTGTGGCAGTTTTGATGAGAGGATAAGTGAATACAATCCTGACTCATTA
>NZ_JASPDS010000052.1:0-1900 GCF_030230715.1 Aerococcus sp. UMB1112A
TTCTTTGTTAAAATCAGTCATAGGGGATTTCCTTTCGTATTGATAGTGTTCAAATCAATTATACGGAAAGGGAGTCCCTTTTTTTATACCCAATTAGAATTTAGTCTAAGGAACTGTTCATCCTTACACATAAAATTATACAGTTCCGCTTTTAGGCCTTTCCCTAGCCCATTGATTAACGGCCTTCTGGCATAATTGCGGCGTGATCTTGTCTAAGTAAACATCACCCAAGACGGGCAAGACCTTTGATTCCATACAGCGCTTGAACTGGTAGAAGGAAGTTTCCTTCACTGTTTGAGCGTACAAAGGAAGATACAGTTCAAGCAGGCCCTTGAAAGTAAGCCGCTTCTGATTGATTGGCAAATAGTCTCCGTTCAAGATTGCTTGCTGAACATCTAAGTAAGCTTGTTTGGCATCCTTTAGTGTCTTGAAGCCCTGATTCCTAATGATGATAGATTTTCCTGTAGTCTCATCTTTTCCAGCGTAGACAATGAACTTGTAGCGATCTTTCCCGCTGGCTGTTTGATACTTGATAATGTCTTTCTTGTTCATAGTGATTCCTGCTTTCTTTTTCCGGATACGTCCACAGGCTTCAATATGATTAGAAAAATATTTTGTTTTTGGGGATGCTGGCAACAGTCAACGACTAACTGGCATCCCCTGGAAAATGTCCACTTTTATTAGCTTCTTAAACTTCCCACTTACAAAAGTGGGCTTGTACCTTGAAAATTCAATAGTTTAGCCAATAAAAAAGCACAAGGCCTTTGTTCGCTTGATGTAATTCAACTACAACATCATCAATATCAAACGAAAGGCTTGTGCTATGTCTAGTTTACCATCATTCGATACTGAAAACGAACCTAAAATTGCCCGTCCTGTTGAAAAGTTCTTCAAGGACTACAAAGTTATGGAGCTTCTCCGTAGATGTGGGCTCCGCAAG
This sequence comes from Aerococcus sp. UMB1112A, assembly GCF_030230715.1. Classification (NCBI taxonomy): domain Bacteria; kingdom Bacillati; phylum Bacillota; class Bacilli; order Lactobacillales; family Aerococcaceae; genus Aerococcus; species Aerococcus sp. UMB1112A. Next base: position 941 of record NZ_JASPDS010000052.1, read on the forward strand.
TCCGAAGGAATCCCGCTTTGGTCGATCCTTTCATACATCTTCAGTAATGTGTTTCCAGACAGAAGCATGTACATGCAACAGAAGTATGGCAAGTGTACTGCTGGCTTCTCCAAAAACACCTACTATCGATTCATGCAGAACCCACATATCAACTGGCTTCGCCTCACTATTCTGCTAGCTGAGAGGATCGTCAATGGGCACCTGAAAGATCTGACTTCTGACCAACGTGCCGATTGCTTCGTCTTTGACGATTCGCTCTACTCTAGAACTGGATCCAAGAAGACTGAGCTGGCTGCCAAAGTATTCGACCACGTTTCGATGACCTACAAGAAGGGCTTTCGAATGATGACCATGGGTTGGACTGATGGATCCTCCTTTGTCCCAATCGCTTCATCACTCTTGTCCTCAAAGAACAATCAGAATGTCATCGGGACGACCAAGAAGATCGACAAGCGCACAATCGCGGCCAAGAGATGGCCCAATCAAAGGGGACCGATGTAGTTATCCAGCTGCTCGATCAAGCCTTGAAAGCAGGACTCACTGCCAAGTACGTCATGTTTGACACTTGGTTCTCCAATCCTCATCAGATTGTCCAAATCAGTCAACGTGGTTTGAACGTAATCGCCATGGTGAAGAAAAGCTCCAAGATCACATACGAGTTCGAAGGAAAGCAGATGAACGTCAAGCAGATCTTCAACGCATGCAAGAAGCGTCGAGGTCGTTCAAGATATCTCCTGTCCTTCCCTGTAAAGGTTGGAGATCCCGCCAAAGATGGTGCCCAGATTGATGCCAGAATAGTCTGCGTAAGAAATCGTTTCAACCGCAAAGACTGGATCGCTCTTATTTGCACGGACATGACGATCGATGAAAATGAGATCATCATAATTTACGGCAAAAGATGGGACATCGAGGTCTTCTTCAAGACCTGCAAGAGTTTCTTGAAGCTTGGCACTGAATACC
>NZ_JASPDS010000053.1:0-1900 GCF_030230715.1 Aerococcus sp. UMB1112A
TCCTTAGTCTTAATAATCTTATTGGTATAATCATCTGAATGAACAAGTTTACTATCTACATTCTTTTCAGGAGCGTCCCTATTTCGTATAATTTTCTTTTGAAAATCTTTTTTTAGTTTTTTATCCATATCACACCTACTTAGCTTCTTCTGGTTTTGTTGTCATTAGCTTATATAGCATGGTGTCTTTAGGGAATTTATCTATAAATGGAACAATAGTATTTCCGAAGAATAATAGTCCCTCACCTGCGTTTGAATTAGTAATATAGTTTAACTGATAAGGCGATATTTTTAATTTCTTAGCAAGAATATCTCTATCTCCAGATGCTTGATTTAACATTAGAACAAAGTCTGTATTATCAAAGATATTTTCAATTTCCTGACTTGTTAAAAGGTCCTTTACGTTTTGAGTTATACCTGTTGGAATACCTCCCCATTTTCTAAATCTTTTCCAGATTTCTACTGAATATGAAGCAGTTTGTGGGTCTTTTAATAAAAGGTGGAACTCATCTATATAGTATCTTGTAGACTTGCTTCCTCTATTAAGGGAAACCTTGTTCCAAACCTGGTCTTGAATTACAAGCATACCTATTTTTTTAAGTTGTGTTCCTAGCTCTTTTATATCAAAGCAGAGCAGTTGCCTATTTAGATCAAAATTTGACCTATTATTAAAGACATTAAGACTTCCTTTAACATAAATTTCCATTTCTGTTGCGAGCTTCCTACCAACTCCTTCTTCTTGAGATAGGAGCATATCGTATAAATCTCCTAATATAGGCATATTTTCTGGCTTTGGGTCTTCAAAATATTTTTGATATATCTTTGGTAAGCACCTATCTATAACAGATTTTTCTGCAGCAGTAAGACCAGATCCTCCTACTACAAGTTCAAGCATAGACATTATGAAATTTGCCTTATCCTTTAAAGGTGCGTCCCCATCTCCATAGTTCATATTAATATCTAATGGATTTAGATAATCCTTTGACTTTGCTGAAACTTTAATAACTTCTCCATTAAATTGTTTTACAAGGTTTGAATACTCGCCCTCAGGATCACAAATAATTACATCATCGTCTGTTACAAGAATTGCATTTGCCATCTCTCTCTTTGCCGAGAAAGATTTACCAGAACCTGGTGTTCCTAATATTAATCCGTTAGGGTTCTTTAGTTTCTTCCTATCTGCCATAATCAAGTTTTGGCTAAGGGCATTTAATCCATAGTACAAAGAATTTGCCGAATCAATAAATAGCTCTTCTGTTGTAAAAGGCATAAATACTGCCGTTGATGATGAAGTTAAAAATCTTTTTATTTCGACTTGATTAACACCTAGAGGTAAGACAGAAACAAGTCCTTGTTCTTGCTGATGAGATAATCTTTTTACCTGACAATTATGTCTGTTAGCAATCGATGAGATTTGAGCAATAGTATTTTCTAATTTTTGATTAGTTCTAGTAAAATTCATCATTACTATGGTAACTACAAAGAGCCTTTCATCTCTATTTTGTAAGTCAGATAACATGGACTTAACATCCGCACCAAAGGTATTTATATCTGAAGGAATAATATCCATATCATATCCAGCACGAACAGCTTTCTTTTGTTCTTCAATTTTCATTCTGTCTAGGTCTGTGTTTTTTCTCTTGATGAGTTTAATAGCTTCTGCTTGTTCAACTACATCTATATGAAAAGCTACATAAATATTGTCATCAATATCTAAAAACTCAGATAACATTCTGTCTGATAACTCGCTTGCAAGTATTTGAAAATGACTTACTGCTCCAATATATTTGCCAAACTTAAAATTATTTGCTGGTGCAAAATTAAAGATATTGGGAGTTATATGTGATTTTGTAGACTCTTTCTTCTTCAAATTTTTATATGAAAAATCAAAGTTCTTATCT
>NZ_JASPDS010000054.1:0-1838 GCF_030230715.1 Aerococcus sp. UMB1112A
TCCGGTTTTGGATCTTCCGGTTTTGGATCTTCCGGTTTTGGATCTTCCGGTTTTGGATCTTCCGGTTTTGGATCTTCTGGTTTAGGATCTTCGGGTTTGGGATCTTCTGGTTTAGGTTGGCAACATGGGATTTCAAGAATTTCTTTTGTATTATCTGTAAATACAATCGTTAAACGACCGTCTTTACTATAGATTTTCTTAATTCCTCTGCCATCTTTACCGTCTCTGATAAAGTGACGGCTCGATTCCTTGCCTTGTGGATCTCTAACAATGACCCATAAACCACTGTCACCGTCTGCATTCTTACCGGGAACTGTTTCAAGACTTGGCGAGCGACCATCTTGGCCATCCTCGCCGTCACGAACAAATTCACGTGAGACTTCATTACCATCTCCATCGAAGATAATAATCCATTGACCACTGTCGCCATGTTCATTCTTACCGGGTTCCACTGTAGCAGAAGGCGTCTTACCATCTTGGCCATCACGGATGAATTCACGAACGGTTTCATTGCCATGACCGTCTTCGATAATCAACCATCTCCCCACATTGCCTTGGCTATCTTTGCCTTTTTCAATACGGATTTGTGGTGTTAGACCATCTTTGCCATCCTTACCATCTCGACCGTGGTAGATCGTATGCGCTTCGGTAGAGCCATCTGGATGCGTTATCTTAATACTTAGGCCAATTTCCTTACCATCTGAATCAAGAATCTTTTCAGTACTTAGAAGAGCTGATTTACCATCTTGGCCATCTTTGCCGTCTTGGCCATCGCGACCATCACGGACAAATTGACGGTCTAATTCTTGACCCGTGTCACGGTCACGGATAATCAACCACATACCTGACTGTCCGTTGAAGCTTCCAGGTTCGGTTGATGCGGTTATAGACTTGCCGTCCTTGCCATCACGGATAATATGCGTATGGCTTGTTCCATTGGCATGGTGGATGGTAATTTCTAGACCTTCTGTAGTTTCTCGTGATGAGATATCGGCTGATTTGCCATCTTGACCATCTGCAATAAATTCGCGGTCAATTTCTTGTAGCGTTTCTCTATCACGGATAATCAACCAAGCACCTGATTGTCCTTTATGGTCGCCACGTTCCGTTGTCGCAATAATGGATTTCCCATCGCGACCGTCTTTGCCATCCTTACCATCTTTCCCATGTTTAATCAGACGAGTTTCTTCTAAACCATCTGGATGGATAATGGTAATCTTATAACCGATTTCTTGGCCATTCGGATCCACTAATGCTTCTGTCTTAATATCAGCAGACTTGCCATCCTTGCCATCTTTACCGTTGGCAACAAAGTCTCGATCGAGTTCTTTACCTGTTTCACTATCTTGAACAATGATCCAAACGCCATCTTGACCTTGGAAATGACCTGGTTCTGTAGAAACAGTCACTGACTTGCCGTCCTTACCGTCTTGACCCGGGTTACCTTTGGCACCGTCTTTCACAACTGTTGTCGTTTGGCTGCCATCTGGATTGGTGATTGTGATGGTATGAGTTCCGTTACCATTATCTATAACTTCGGCTGTAGCAGACTTGCCGTCCTTACCATCTTCAATCACTGTTTCAGTCGTCGTGCCGTCTGGGTTGGTGATGGTTACGGTGTGGGTCCCATTGCCGTTGTCTTTAACTTCAGCTTTTGGTGACTTACCGTCTTTACCATCAGCGACGAATTCACTGGAGACAATTTCATCTTCGGTGAACTTGCCGTCGCCGTTCTTATCGAAGTAGGTAATAATCCATTGGCCTGGTTGACCGGCTTCGTTTGGTCCCTTCACAACATGAACGTAAGAGGACTTGCCATCCTTACCAGCTTGGCCTGG
>NZ_JASPDS010000055.1:0-1728 GCF_030230715.1 Aerococcus sp. UMB1112A
ATCTTTGCAAGATTCTAACTTTTCCTTTAATTCATCTATCTTTGATTGGTCTTCTTGTTTCTTATCATTTAAGTCTTTGATCTGATTTTCTAAATCACTAATTTTACTTATAGAACTTTCTATCACTTTTTTACTACCATCTGTATCATCAGCTTTAGCTAGTACATTAGTAGTTGAGGTTGATGTTAAAACTAATAAAAGAGCCATAAAAAAGGCTCTTAGTCTGTTCGTATTAAATTTCTTCATTATGAATGTTCTCCTTTTCTTTTAATTTTTCTTCTATTTTTCTGTCATTAATTTTCTCCATTAATTCTTCCAAGCTAATATTGTTTCTCCTAAGAGTTACAATTATTTCTTCATTCTCAACTTGTATTTCTTCATCGCAAATTTCCTTGTATTTTGCATTTAAATCTTTTAACTTCTCTTCTATTTTTTTCTTTTTGTTCCTGATACTTATAAGTTTTCTGTTCACATAATATCTCCCTTCTATCTTGGTCTTCCAAAACCATAAAAGTGTGATTTCCAATATTTTGAATTTATTGATGTGTATTGAATTGGATCTCCTGCGTGAATCATCATTCCGTTACCTGCGTATATTCCTACGTGAGATATTGGAGTTCCACTGTTATATGTTGAGTGGAAAAATATAATGTCCCCAGGTTGAGCTTCACTTGGACTTACTGGATTACAATAGTCTTTGTATATTCTCCATGCAGTTGTTCTTGGCATTCTCTTTACACCAGACTTTGTAAATGACCAACATACAAAACCTGAGCAGTCAAAGTTAGATGGTCCACTTGCTCCAAACACATATCTTTTGCCTATATGTTTTTCTGCTTCATTAAATAAGGCTTTGGCAGTAGCTGAATCAAAAGCAAGACCAGGATTTCCAAAGTTTGGATTATCTACTATTTCTCCTAAGTCCCCATTACCTGATCCAAAAACATCTCCCATATTTCCCTTAGCTTCAAGAAGAGCTTCATAATGAACTACATTGTCTGGATAATCTTTAAATATTTCCCTAACAACTTCATCCATTTCTTTTTTCTTTAAAGTTACAATTAACTTTTTATATTCGTATTCTTCTTTTTCATAGCTAGTATAAGGATTACCACGACTATCATATCTTGTTCTTGCTACTGTTCTTGTTCTGATTTCAATTTCTTCCTTAAAATCAAGCTTATACATCTTATCGAAAAGTTCTTTTAAAATTCCTTTTACTTCAGATGCTGATTTTACTTCACCACATCTTGAAGTTATATAGGATAGAAGTTCATGGGTATTATGACCAATTTCTCCTTCTTTGTTTATGATATATTCGTCATATCCAGGATGACTTGTTTTTACACTTTCGATTTGTGATTGTAGGTCATATTCCATTGATGAAAATTCTTGATTTACTTCACTTAGAACTGTATCTTGTGATAGGTATGTTGTTGTCATTACTGAGTTTACTGAATTGCTTAGTCCACTCATACCAACACTTCCACCACCAATCATGATTGATAGCATAAGACCTAGTCCTATTACTACAAATAGAACCATCTTGCTTTTTCTTACTATTAGCTCTTTAGAAGCCTTACCTAAACTTAAAATAGCTTTTTTAACCCTATCTACCAGTCTTGTTTCGTGCTTTTTAGCTATCATGCTTTTCATTTGTTTTCTTTGGTAAAACTTTTTAAATCTATTTTTCTTTATATAGGCGTCTGACTTTTTTAAATCTTCCAA
>NZ_JASPDS010000056.1:0-1572 GCF_030230715.1 Aerococcus sp. UMB1112A
CTTCTGGTCTCTTGATGGTCTTACAAACCAGGGATGCTCGCTAGTTATTTGCTAAGTATTTTCTAAAAGAGGTAAATTGCAATATCAAGTGCATATTTATTTTAAAAAATCCCAGTGTCATGCCAAATAACTAAAAAGCTGATAAAGTCAATAATTCTTGGCCCGTTTTTCTCTAGCTTAAAGTGCTTGATTATCATTTAGAGATTCAGGGTGGGGCTGTCAAGGTGGAGAGCGAAGCGGACCTTGACTGGCCCACACTGAATCTCTATGCTTTGTTAAGCACTTTAGCCTGCTTCTTTAAGCGTTTCCTGAAGTTTCGCAACTTCTAGGTTATAACAGTCGTTAGGGGTTTGATAATCTAAGACCTTTCTAAAGCGATTATTTATTGTATTCGTATAGTGTGCGAGTTCCTGGTATGTCAGCTTTTTAAAGCTTGTCCCTTTGGGCAAGAATTCTCTTAACATGCGATTATGTCTCTCATTACTGCCTTTTTCCCAAGCTGAATAGGCATGGGCGAAAAAGACTTCCAAATCCTTCAGAGCATACTCAAGCTGAGATAGTTTAGAAAATTCACTGCCGTTATCGGTCGTTAAGGTTTTAAAACACGCTTGACCCTCTTTAAGAATCACCTTTTTAACCGATTTTACAATGGAATCTGCATCCCACTTCCAAGTCTTCTTGGTGAGGAATTTTCGCGTTTTCCGTTCAACTAGAGTAATAAGACATGGCTCTCCTTTAGTCTTCTTTCCTATCACGAGGTCAAGCTCCCAGTGACCAAATTCTTCTCTTGAAAGGACGTCTGGGCATCGCTGATCAATGCTTTTTCCAAATACCTTTTTATTCGTCCCACGCGGTTCACTAGGTTGTTTTCTTGGACGAATCCTTGTTTTCATAGGAAGATCAATATTCCTCACATTTAATAAACCAAGATTGATATATTTATACATGGTTTTGGTGCAAGGAACTCTTTCTAAAGGGTGTTTTCTGCGGTAATCATGAATAAACGTATCAACACTGAAAATACGGTCTTCTTTAGGTGTCAGTAAGGCTTCCTCAAAGGCTTTAATGAAGTTAGATTTTCCATACAAAGCGCCTCTGGCTTTAGAATTTGACCGATTATCTTTATAAACACGCGAGCCAGTTTCTGCAAGATAGACATCAACGTAGGTATGATCATAGTTCATTTGACGTGTTTTTCCACGTTTTAGTTCACGAGATATGGTGCATTGATTGACGCCAACGGCGTCAGCAATCTCTTTCTGTTTATGTCCTTCTTGGTGCATTGCTTGGATAATTCCGCGTTTTTCTGCAGAAAGGTGTGTATATGATCTAGGTTTCGTGTTAGAATGTTTCATAGCCAGTGAGTGCTCCTTTACTTGGGTTTAGACGCTTTTAAGTATAGAGCATCACTGGTTTTTTGTCGTCCTTTTCTCTATGCACTTCATTTTACAATTTACCTTTAAAAATTATCATAAGCTTAGCCCTTATTTTTGTCAAGTCTGTCTAAATCGATCACTTTTCGCATAAGACTAGGGGTTTTTGCTGCCTTGGCTTATGGTATGATAGGTAAAA
>NZ_JASPDS010000011.1:0-67549 GCF_030230715.1 Aerococcus sp. UMB1112A
TAGCTCCTCTTCACCAAAATCCGCCGAAGACTTTCAGTCTTCTCTGGCTTTTGGCTCCAGAGGTCTATTTCTCCCGCCAGCCCTCACACCCTTATAGCAAAAAAAGCATTCATGTAATAACATGGATGCTCGTGTTTTGGAATTAGGATATATTTTCACTTCCGGAGCACCTGCTCCGGAAGTGAAAGAGCTAGACTTGGGTTGTCCCATCATCATAACGCTCTACATACATCTGGCTTACACTAATTCAATAATCGCCATCTTAGAACCGTCACCACGACGAGGTTCAGTCTTAAGGATACGGGTATAGCCACCTTGACGATCTGCATAGCGAGGGCCTAACTCGTTGAATAATTTTTGTAAGGCTGTTTCAATAACGATGTCATCATCTTCCGCACGAACATCAGCGATTTCGTTACGAACAAATTTAGCAGCTTGACGACGTGCGCTAAGGTCACCTTTCTTGCCTAAAGTAATCATTTTTTCAGTAGATTTACGGATTTCTTTAGCACGAGATTCGGTTGTTTCGATACGTTCATTGATAATTAAATCAGTCGTCAAATCACGTAATAAAGCTTTACGTTGTGAGCTGGTGCGACCTAATTTACGGTAACTCATCAGAGAATTCCTCCTTCACTTTATAATTAATCTTCTTGGCGTAAGCTTAAATCGAGAGCAGCCAACTTATTCTTGACTTCATCGAGTGACTTACGGCCTAAGTTACGAACTTTCATCATTTCTTGTTCAGTTCGGTCAGTTAATTCATCCACAGTATTGATACCTGCACGTTTCAAACAGTTGTAAGAGCGAACAGAAAGATCCAATTCTTCGATTGACATTTCGAGCATTTTTTCTTTCTGAGTTTCTTCTTTTTCGACCATAATTTCAGCAGATTTTGCTTCATTGGTCATATCAACGAAGATCGCCAAGTGTTCCGTTAGAATCTTAGCAGCTAAACTCAACGCTTCATGAGGGGCTATCGTCCCGTCAGTCCAGATATCATAAGTCAACTTATCGAACTGGTTGATTTCACCAATACGGATATTTTCAACTTGGTAGTTAACTTTTTCGATTGGTGTGTAGATTGAATCTACTGGAATTACGCCAATTGGCATATTTTCTGATTTGTTATGTTCAGAACGAACAAAACCACGACCATTTTGAACATTCATCAGCATATGGAAACGAGCTCCATCTTCTAAGCTGCAAATGTGCAAGTCTGGATTCATGATATCAAAATCAGCATCGGCCGTAATATCCGCTGCAGTGACCTCTGCTGGGCCAACTACATCAATTTCGACTTGTTTTTCTTCAACATCATAAAGTTTCAAGGAAAGCTTCTTGATGTTCAATACAATTTGAGTGACATCTTCGCGGACACCTGGGATTGTAGAATATTCATGTAAAACATCATCAATCTGAACTGATGTTACCGCTGTACCAGGCAATGATGAGAGTAAAATACGACGCAGGGAATTGCCTAAAGTTGTTCCGTAACCACGTTCTAATGGTTCAATCGCAAATTTACCAAATTTGTTATCATCGCTGATCTCAATCGTTTCAATAGTTGGTTTTTCAATTTCGATCATAATCTACAAGTATTCCCCTTTCAAAACGTGAATTTTGCACCACTACTGCTTCCAAAAAGTTTTCGGCAAGCTGTTTGAAAAACAGTACTATACACGACGACGTTTTGGAGGACGGCAACCGTTGTGTGGGATTGGGGTTACGTCACGAATTGAGGTAACTTCCAAACCAGCAGCTTGTAAAGCACGAATTGCAGATTCACGACCAGGTCCTGGACCTTTAACAGATACTTCAACAGTCTTCATGCCTTGGTCCATAGCTGTCTTAGAAGCAGCTTCTGAAGCCATTTGGGCAGCATAAGGTGTTGATTTACGGGAACCCTTGAAACCAAGTGCACCTGCGGATGACCATGAAATTGCATTACCATGTTCATCAGTAATCATAACAATAGTATTATTGAAAGTTGAGTGGATATGAGCAACACCAACTTCAACATTCTTTTTCACGCGACGTTTACGTGTTTGACGTTTTGCTTTTGCCATTTGATTAACTTGCCTCCTTTACTTTAAATTAATTATTTCTTCTTACCTGGGATCGCTACACCGCGACCTTTACGGGTACGAGCATTGTTCTTAGTATTTTGACCGCGAACTGGTAGGTTACGACGGTGACGCATACCACGGTAGGAACCGATTTCTTGTAAACGTTTGATGTCCATGTTGACATCGCGACGTAAGTCACCTTCAACCTTGATCTTATCAACTTCTGCACGAATCTTATCTAATTCATCATTGCTTAAATCATTCACACGGATATCTTCAGAAACGCCAGCATCAGCTAAGATCTTTTTAGCTGTTGTGTTCCCGATCCCATAAATGTAAGTTAAGGCAATGACAATACGTTTGTTACGTGGAATATCTACACCTGCAATACGAGCCATTCGATTGGCACCTCCTTTATTAACCTTGGCGTTGTTTATGTTTAGGGTTTTGGCAAATTACCATGACTTTGCCATTACGACGAATCACTTTGCATTTGTCGCAAATTGGTTTAACAGACGCTCTAACTTTCACGATTGACCTCCTTATATCATTTAGAAATTACTTGAAACGATATGTAATCCGTCCCTTGGTCAGATCATATGGAGACATTTCGACTTTTACACGGTCACCCGGTAGAATTCGAATATAATTCACACGAATCTTCCCAGACACATGGGCAAGAATCTCTACGCCGTTTTCAAGTTCGACTTTGAACATTGCATTAGGTAAAGTCTCGGTGACTGTACCTTCTACTTCGATCATATCTTCTTTAGACACTATATTTCCTCCTCGTTACACATATGTGCGACACGACAACATGAAGAAAAACTCATCTCAAAAGTTCTCAATAGGATTAACCTGAACATTATACCATTAAAGAACATCTAATGCAAGACTTTATTCAATGATCTTTTTGATTTCGTTAAAGACATTATCGATTCCGATGTCACCAGGCACCCGGTAAACCTTGCCTTGACTTTCGTAGAAGTCGAGGATTGGGGCTTGTTGCTCTTGGTTGACTTCAATCCGATTCTTAACCACTTCAGCCTTATCATCGTCGCGGGTATAGAATTCTTCTGCTCCGCAGCGATCACAGACGCCTTCTTCTTTTGGCGGGTTAAAGTTGACATTGAAGGTTGCCCCACAATTGCCACAGATGATCCGACCACTTAGGCGTTTTTCTAGGACTTCAGGGTCAACATCGATATAAATGACAGCATCGATGGTCTTGTTAATGTCTTCCAAGATTTCTTCCAAGGCCTTAGCTTGGTTGAGAGTCCGTGGGAAGCCATCTAGCATGAAACCCTTAGCTTCTGTGTCTGCTTGTTGTAAACGTTCTTTAACAATCCCATTCGTTACTTCATCTGGCACAAGGCCACCCTTGTCCATGTATGATTTAGCTTCTTTACCGAGTGGGGTTTGGTCTTTGATGGCTTGACGGAACATATCTCCTGTTGAAATATGTGGAATGTCATAAGTTGCCACAATTTTTTCTGCTTGGGTACCCTTACCAGCACCTGGCAGCCCCATCAAAATAATATTCATTTCCATCCTCCGAACTTCAATTCTTGACTAGCGAATAAAGCCTACATAGCGACGCTTGATTAAGCGACCTTCAATTTGTTTAGCTGTATCGAGTGCGACACCGACAACGATGAGTAAACTTGTCCCTCCAAGACCAATCGTTCGTGGAAGATCAAAGAAATAGGACCCCATTAGAGGTAGGATGGCAATCATCATTAAGAATAATGAGCCCACACTGCTTAAACGATTGAGCATCTTGGAAATATAACGTTCTGTTGGTAAACCAGGACGCACACTAGGGATATAAGCGCCTGATTTTTGGAAGTTCTCGGCAACGCGTTCAGGATTAATTTGGATATGCGCATAGAAGAATGTAAAGAGTACAATCGTTACCGCATATATGGTCATCCCGATTGGTTGTTCGAGATTAAAGACTGTCTCTGCTGTTTTGAACCAAGCGGCATCTGAGAACTGGGCCGACAAGAGGCTGAGAACCGTTTGTGGCACCATGATGATGGAGCTGGCAAAGATAACTGGAATAACCCCGGCTGAGTTAATCTTCAGCGGCATATGGGATTGTTCCACTACTGTGCTCGCCCTTTTGGAATAGCGTACCGGAATACGTCGTTCAGCTTGGTTGACGTAAACAACTAAGATAATTAGAAGTAATGCAACAAGGGCAAAAATACCCCCAAAGATGGCATTTTGAGTGAGCTGAGCTTGGTCAGTCACATCAATTAAGCCTTTCTTAACAGCGGTGAGGACTTCACCGGGAATCCGAGCAACAATCCCCGAGAAGATAATCAGAGAAACCCCATTCCCGATACCGAATTGGGTGATTTGCTCCCCGATCCATACAACGAGCATGGACCCAGCTGTCATGACCAAGGCAATAATGCAGTAAGTGAGCATTCCTGGATCCTTGATCAGGCCGAATTGCGAGAGGGAGTTAAAACCAACCGAAATCGCAATGGCTTGGAAGAAAGAAACAAGAACAGAGAGATAGCGTGTCCACTTATTCAGCTTACGCCGTCCCACTTCACCTTGTTTCGACCATTCTGTAAAGGCTGGCACAATGTCCATCTGCAAAAGCTGTACCACAATCTGAGCCGTGATATAAGGGGAGACCCCTAAGGAAAAGATTGAGTAGTTATGCAAGGCCCCGCCGCCAAAGGTATTCAACAGACCAAAGAGCCCTGAATTAACGAGCGTATTTATCGCTTGTGCATTCACACCTGGAACTGTTATATGTGTCCCGAGACGGAACACAATTAACATTCCCAAAGTAAAGAGGATGCGACTTCTAACGTCTTTATCCTGAAATACAGCTTTCAGAGTAGTGAACATTAGATCACCTCGATTGTGCCCCCAGCTGCTTCAATTGCTTCTTTAGCTGTAGCTGAGAATTTAGCTGCTTTAACGGTTAGTTTGCGTTCTAATTCACCAGCACCTAAAACTTTAATAGCTTTCTTGGTATTCTTAACAAGACCAGCTTCAACTAAAGCTTCTGGCGTTACTTCAGCCCCATCTTCAAAAACGTTTAAATCGTCGATATTAACGATGGCGTATTCTTTGCGGTTAATGTTTGTAAAACCACGTTTAGGGATACGACGGTACAATGGGGTTTGCCCACCTTCAAAACCTAAACGTACTTTACCGCCTGAACGAGCTTTTTGACCTTTTTGGCCGCGACCTGAAGTCTTACCGTTACCTGATCCAGATCCACGTCCTAAACGGTTACGAACATGACGTGATCCTTCACTTGCTTTTAACTCGTGTAATTTCATAATCTTCAAGGCACCTCCTTATTTCTTATTGTATTATTTTACTTCTTTAACTTCAACTAAATGGGCAATCTTCTTGATCATTCCGTCGATTGCTGCATTAGTTTCTTTTTCAACTGTACGACCAGTCCGGGTTAGGCCCAGCGCTTGGCAGGTTTTGATTTGGTCATCTGGACGACCGATAACACTGCGTTTTAAAGTTATTTGAACTTTTGCCATGTTGTAAGCCTCCTTAACCTAAGATTTCTTCAACTGATTTACCACGTAATTCAGCGATTTCTTCAGGTGATTTCAATTCTTTTAGCCCTTGGATGGTTGCACGCACAATGTTAATTGGAGTGTTTGATCCGAGTGACTTAGAAGTGATATCTGCAATACCTGCTAATTCAACAACGGCACGAACAGGGCCACCAGCTGCTACCCCAGAACCGTTCTTAGCTGGTTTCAAGAGGACTTGGCCTCCGTTGAAGATACCTAATACTTCATGAGGGATAGTGGTACCTGCACGAGGAACTTCGATCATGTTCTTCTTAGCAGCTTCAACCGCTTTACGGATTGCTTCAGGAACTTCAGCAGCCTTACCTGTACCGAATCCAACGTGTCCATCTTTGTCGCCAACAACAACAAGTGCTGAGAAGTTCATGCGACGGCCACCTTTAACTACTTTAGTGACACGATTGATAGCAACAACGCGATCTTCGATTTCACGGTCGTTAACTTGTACAAATTTGTTTGTCATGTTATGGCTTCCTCCTTTTCCTAAAATTCTAGTCCGTTTTCACGTGCAGCGTCAGCCAAGGCTTGAACACGGCCGTGATATTGGTAACCGCCACGGTCAAAGACAACGGTTTTGACATCTTTTTCTGCTGCGGCTTGGGCAATCTTCTTACCAACAGCTGCAGCTTTTTCAACTTTTGTCCCAGTTTCTTCACCATCAGAGGCACTTGCAAGCGTAACACCCGCTACGTCATCAATTAATTGAGCGTAGATGTGTTTATTTGAGCGGAAAACGCTCAAGCGTGGGCACTCTGCTGTTCCAGAAATGTGACGACGTACACGTGCGTGACGTTTTTTACGTAAGACATTTTTATCTGGTTTGCTAATCAAAATGGTTCACCTCTTAATTTCTACTTTAATTTGATAGGTAAGAATAATCCTAAGATTATTTACCAGTTTTACCTTCTTTGCGGATAATGTGTTCGTCAGAGTAACGTACCCCTTTGCCTTTGTAAGGTTCTGGACGACGAATTTCACGAACGTTAGCGGCGAATTGACCCACTAAGTCTTTATCTGCACCTGAAATATTGATTTCAGTATTTGATGGTAAATCAACTTCGATACCTTCAGGAATGTCAAATTCTGCTGGGTGGGAAAGACCAACGCTTAGCGTTAATTTGTTTCCTTGGGCTTGTGCACGGTAACCTACCCCTTGTAAGAGTAAGGTTTTCTTGAAACCTTCGCTAACCCCTTGAACCATGTTATTAACTAAAGCACGAGTAGTCCCGTGTAAAGCACGAACATTCTTTTGGTTGTTAGGACGTTCGAAAGTGATTTCGTTTTCTTCTACATTGATTGTAATTTGTGGATCGAATGTACGAGTTAGTTCACCTTTAGGGCCTTTAACGGTTAAAGTGTGGTCTTGTACATCGATGGTTACGTTACTAGGAATTGTTACTGGTTTATTACCAACACGACTCATCTAGACTGCACCTCTTTCAATTTTATTTTTTAGGGCCTACCATACGTAAGCTAAGACTTCGCCACCAACGTTTTTAGCGCGAGCTTCTTTATCAGTGATAACACCTTCAGAAGTTGAGATGATGGCAATTCCTAAACCGTTCAAGACTTTAGGGACTTCATCAGTTTTCGCATATACACGTAAACCTGGTTTAGAAATACGTTTTAAGTTTGTGATAACACGTTCGTTATTCTTACCATATTTCATGAAGACACGGATGATACCTTGCTTGTCATCTTCAATGACTTCGAAATCTTTGATGTAACCTTCTTCTTTAAGAATCTTTGTGATTGCAACTTTCATTGCTGATGCTGGAACTTCAAAAGACTCGTGGCGTACCATATTAGCGTTACGCACGCGTGTTAAGAAATCAGCGATTGGATCTGTCATGACCATTACCTGTTCACCCTCCTTTACTTATTACTCTCGATTACCAACTAGCTTTTCTGACACCAGGAATTTGTCCTTTATAGGCAAGTTCACGGAGGCAGATACGGCATAACTTGAATTTACGGTAAACAGAGTGTGGACGGCCGCAGCGTTCGCAGCGTGTGTATTCTTGTGTTGAATATTTTGCTTTGCGTTTATTTTTCGCAATCATTGATTTTTTAGCCAAATCGATTCCCTCCTCCTATTATTTTTGGAACGGCATTCCAATTTGAGTTAATAACTCTTTTGATTCTTCATCAGTGTTCGCAGTTGTAACGATAACGATATCCATCCCGCGTACTTTGTCAACATTGTCAAAGTCGATTTCAGGGAAGATTAATTGTTCACGAATACCTAAAGTGTAATTCCCACGGCCATCGAATGAGCGTTTGCTGATCCCGCGGAAGTCACGTACACGTGGCAATGAAACAGTGATTAGCTTGTCTAAGAAGTCATACATGCGTTCACCACGTAGGGTTACTTTTGCACCGATAGGCATTCCTTCACGTAAGCGGAAGCCAGCGATTGATTTCTTAGCATGAGTAATAACTGGTTTTTGACCTGAAATTAAAGTTAACTCTTCAACTGCTTTGTCTAAGTTCTTAGAGTTGGTTACAGCATCACCAACACCCATGTTGATCACAATTTTGTCAATCTTAGGTGTTTGCATTGGAGAGCTATAATTAAATTTTTCAATTAATGCTGGTACGATCTCGTTTGAGTATTTTTCTTTTAAACGATTAGTCATGTTCTATTGTCCTCCTTCCCGTATTAGTCAATTACTTCGCCAGATTTACGAGCTACACGTACACGTTTGCCATCTTTTTCTTCGATACCTACGCGTGTTTTTTCGCCCGTTTTTGGATCTACTAATTGAACGTTAGAAACATGGATTGGCGCTTCTTCTTCCACAATACCGCCTTGTGGGTTAACTTGTGAAGGTTTTTGGTGTTTCTTAACAATGTTTACGCCTTCGACAATGACTTTATCTTGTTTTGGTAAAGTTTGCTTAACAGTTGCTTGCGTTCCTTTATCTTTACCTGCAATCACAATTACAGTATCACCTGTTTTAATACGCATCGATGGGCACCTCCTTTTTGATCTATTTATTATAATACTTCCGGAGCTAGGGAAACAATCTTCATGAAATTGTTTTCGCGCAATTCCCGAGCAACTGGGCCAAAGATACGTGTACCACGAGGTGTCTTGTCGTCGCGGATAATCACGCATGCATTTTCGTCAAACTTGATGTATGAACCATCTGCACGGCGAGCCCCGCTCTTGCTACGAACGATAACAGCTTTGACAACGTCACCCTTCTTAACAACGCCACCTGGTGTAGCGTTCTTCACTGAACAAACTACGACGTCACCAATATTAGCGGTTTTACGGCCTGATCCGCCGAGTACACTAATAGTTAAAACTTCACGAGCGCCTGAGTTATCAGCCACTTTCATACGAGTTTCTGTTTGAATCATCCTAAAGTATCCTCCTTCCAGTTAATTGTTAAATGATAACTGATTCTTCAACGATTTCAACAAGACGGAAGTGCTTATCTTTGGATAATGGACGTGTTTCCATAATTCGTACAATATCACCCATTTTTGCTGAATTGTTTTCATCATGTGCTTTATATTTTTTAGAGTATTTAATACGTTTTCCATAAGTTGGATGGAATTTAAAAGTATCTACTTGGACAACAATGGTCTTTTCCATTTTGTCAGAAACGACACGTCCTTGGTATACTTTACGATTTTTACGTTCTGCCATACTACTGGGTTCCCTCCTTCACTGATGATTACTTAGCTAATTCTTCCTGGCGTAGAGCGGTTTTAATACGAGCAATTTCTTTGCGCACTTGTTTGATGCGTGCTGTATTTTCTAACTGACCTGTTGCCAATTGGAATCTGAGATTGAACAACTCTTGTCTGTATTCTTTTTCCTTTGCTTCAAGTTCAGCAGCGGATAAATTTTTAATTTCTTCAAATTTAGTCATTCAGTTCACCACCAATTTCACGTTTTACGATTTTGCAACGAACTGGTAATTTATGCATTGCTAAACGAAGCGCTTCTTTTGCTACTTCTTCAGGAACGCCACCTACTTCGAACATGATTTTCCCACGTTTAACGGGAGCAACCCATCCTTCAGGAGCACCTTTACCAGAACCCATCCGAACACCAATAGCTTTTGCGGTATATGATTTATGAGGGAAGATTTTGATCCAAACTTTCCCGCCACGTTTCATGAAACGTGTCATGGCGATACGCGCAGATTCAATTTGACGGTTAGTAATCCATTTTGAATCTAAGGCTTGTAGACCGTATTCGCCGTAAGCAATTTCTTTTCCGCCTTTAGCTTCGCCGCGCATTTTACCGCGGAATTCACGTCTATGTTTTACACGTTTTGGTACTAACATGCTATTCCTCCTCTTGATTATTTACTGTAGGAAGGACTTCACCACGACAAATCCATACTTTGACACCGATCTTACCGTAAGTTGTATCTGCTTCTTCCCATGCATAGTCAATATCTGCACGTAAAGTATGTAATGGAACAGTTCCTTCGTCAGTTGTTTCTGAACGCGCCATATCTGCACCGTTTAAACGGCCGGAAACCATAACTTTGATCCCTTGGGCGCCAGCTTTCATTGTACGTTGAACAGCTTGTTTTTGCGCACGGCGGAAGGCCACACGGTTTTCAAGTTGTTCGCAAATATTCTTAGCAACTAAGCGTGCATCTAAGTCTGGGTTCTTGATTTCAACCACATTGATGTGTACACGTTTACCTGTTAAGTTATTTAAGCTCTTACGTAAAGCATCAACTTCTGAACCACCTTTACCGATAACCATACCTGGTTTAGCAGTGTGGATGTTTACGTTAACCTTGTTAGCTGCACGTTCGATTTCTACGTTGGAAACTGAAGCTTCGCTAAGGGCTTTGTCGATGTATTCACGGATGCTTAAGTCTTCATGCAAAGTATCTGCGTAATCTTTTTCTGCATACCAGCGTGCGTCCCAGTCTTTGATAACTCCGATACGCAAACCGGTAGGATTAATTTTTTGACCCACTAATTATTCCTCCCCTGCTTCTTTTACCACAACAGTGATGTGACTAGTACGCTTGTTGATTCTTGATGCGCCACCTTTTGCACGAGGGCGGAAACGTTTCATTGTTGGCCCTTCGTTCACATATGCTTCACTGATAAATAATTTGCTAACATCTAAGTCATAGTTGTGTTCTGCATTTGCGATTGCAGAGTTCAACACTTTCTCGATTACAGGCGATGCTGCACGAGGAGTGTTCTTTAGAATAGCAATTGCTTCGCCGACAGTCTTGTTACGGATTAAATCAATAACTAAGCGTGCTTTGCGAGCAGAGATGCGAACTGTTCTTGCAGTTGCTTTTGCAGTTGTTTGTTCTGCCATTATTTATTTCCTCCCCTCATCTTAACGACGTGTTGCTTTATCGTCTTTCGCATGTCCACGATAAGTACGTGTTGGTACAAATTCACCTAATTTGTGGCCAACCATGTCTTCTTGAATGTAAACTGGTACGTGTTTGCGTCCATCATAAACAGCGATGGTTAACCCGATGAAGTTAGGGAAAATCGTTGAACGACGTGACCAGGTTTTGATTACTGATTTTTTTTCGGCATCTTGCTGTGCTTCCACTTTTTTCATTAAATGGTCGTCACAGAAAGGCCCTTTCTTAATACTACGGCTCATATATTTGGCTCCTTTCGTATCTCCTATTTAATGGAAGTGCTATTTGTTGCGACGACGAACAATAAGTTTATTGCTGCGTGCGTTCTTATCACGAGTCTTGATCCCACGAGCAGGTTTGCCCCAAGGTGTCATTTGAACCTTACGTCCGATTGGTGCACGACCTTCACCACCACCGTGAGGGTGATCGTTAGGGTTCATTACAGAACCACGAACAGTTGGGCGTTTGCCTAACCAGCGTGAGCGGCCTGCTTTACCAACAGTTACTAGTTCATGTTGTTCATTACCAACTGAACCAACTGTTGCCCGGCAAGTGCCTAAGATCATACGAACTTCGCCTGAGCTTAATTTAACTAATACGTATTTGTCTTCTTTACCCAATACTTGAGCGCTAGTCCCAGCTGCACGAACTAATTGGCCACCTTTACCTGGCTTAGTTTCGATATTGTGGATAACAGTACCCACTGGGATAGAGCGTAATGGAAGTGCGTTACCTACTTTAATGTCGGCATTTTCACCAGACATGATGCGGGTACCTACTTTAAGGCCCTTAGGTGCAATGATGTAGGCTTTCACACCATCAGTGTAGTGGATTAAAGCAATGTTTGCTGAACGGTTTGGATCGTATTCGATTGCTTTAACTACACCTTCGATATCATCTTTATTACGTTTGAAGTCGATAATACGGTAAGCTTGCTTGTGGCCGCCTCCGTGGTGACGAACTGTGATGCTACCACGGTTGTTACGACCTGCGCGCTTGCTTTGTTTTTCTAAGAGTGTTTTCTCAGGAGTCGATTTGGTGATTTCTGAGAAGTCATAACCTGACATGTTACGACGACCATTAGAAGTAGCTTTATATTTTTTAATCGCCACGTTCGTTTCCTCCTATTCTTATTCTGCGTCTTCTGCGCCGAAGATTTCGATTGCGTCGCCTTCAGCTAAAGTTACGATTGCTTTACGGGTTTTACGTGTGTAACCAGCGTAACGACCCATACGTTTTAATTTACCTTTCACGTTCATGATGTTTACTTTAACAACAGTTACGTCAAAGATTTCTTCGATGGCATGTTTAACTGCTGCTTTATTGGCGTTTACATCAACTTCGAAGGTATATTTGTTTTCGTCCATGGCATCCATTGATGCTTCAGTGATGACTGGACGTTTGATAATGTCATGTGCTGTCATTATGCAAGTACCTCCTCTAGATCAGAAAGTGCAGATTGCGTAATGATAACTTTTTCGTTATTTACGAGGTCATAAACGTTCACGTTCTTTTCGTCTACAACGGTTACCTTAGCCAAGTTACGGGCAGCACGAGCTGCTTCTTGGTTGTCGGCATCGATTACGGCAAGCACTTTGCTGTCAACATTTAAGTTGTTTAATACGGCTTTGAATTCTTTAGTTTTCGCTTGTTCTAAGTTTAAAGCGTCCACAACGATTAAATTACCTTCAGCAACTTTTTGTGATAACACAGATTTAAGTGCTAAACGACGTACCTTGCGAGGTAATTTATATTGGTAAGAGCGTGGAGTTGGTCCGAATGCGCGGCCACCGCCTACCCATTGAGGAGAACGGATTGAGCCTTGACGTGCACGGCCAGTCCCTTTTTGACGCCATGGTTTACGGCCACCGCCGCTTACTTCGCCACGTGATTTTACATCGTGGGTCCCTTGGCGTAAAGAAGCTTGTTGCATAATTACGACATCATAGATTGCGTTTTCGTTAGGTTCAATTGCGAACACGTTGTCGTTTAATGTGATTTCGCCTGCTTGTGAACCATCTTGTTTAAATACTGTTACATTAGCCATTCTGAAATTCCTCCCTTCCTCAATTATTAGGCTTGTGCGCTGTTAGCAGTTTTGATTTCTACTAATGATTTCTTAGCACCTGGTACGTTACCTTTAATTAAGATAGCGTTTTGGTCAGCTAAGACTTTAACGATTTCTAGGTTTTGGATTGTTACGGTGTTGCCACCCATGCGGCCTGGAAGAGCTTTGCCTTTGAATACTTTAGAAGCATCAGAAGCCATACCCATTGAACCAGCTGCGCGGTGGTAATGTGAACCGTGTGACATTGGGCCACGTTGTTGACCATGACGTTTGATCGCGCCTTGGAAACCTTTACCCTTAGAGGTTCCAGTTACATCGACAATGTCGCCTGCTTGGAAGATATCCACCGTTACTTCTTTACCTACTTCGTACTCTCCAAGCTCAACATTACGAAATTCGCGAATGAAGCGCTTAGGAGTAGTTTCTGCTTTTGCTACATGACCTTTTTCAGGTTTGTTAGCTAATACTTCACGTTTATCGTCGAAACCTAATTGCACTGCTTCGTAACCATCTGTTTCATTAGATTTTACTTGCAACACAACGTTAGGAGTTACTTCGACAACAGTTACAGGAACTAATTCACCTGACTCAGTGAAGTATTGCGTCATCCCTACTTTTTTACCTAAGATTCCTTTAGTCATGATTACACCTCCGTAATTTTTTTAATTTTGATAACTATATTAATGCGAAGTTATACAACTTCTCTAGGATAATGGAATTAAAGTTTAATTTCAATGTTAACGCCTGACGGTAAGTCTAATTTCATTAACGCATCAACCGTCTTAGGTGTTGGGTTTACGATATCCACTAAACGTTTGTGGGTACGTAGTTCGAATTGTTCACGGGAATCTTTGTACTTATGAGTCGCACGGATTACTGTGAATAATGAACGTTCAGTTGGAAGTGGAACTGGTCCAGCAACCTCTGCCCCTGTACGTTTTGCTGTTTCTACGATTTTTTGTGCTGATTGATCAAGTGCACGATGTTCGTAAGCTTTTAAGCGGATACGAATTTTTTGTTTTGCCATGTTTGTTTCCTCCTCGTCAGTTTTTATAAATTGACTTGCTCCGCGTAAATGACCGGCCCGCCCTCTATGGCAAAGCGTCCGGGCGTGTCGCAACCTTACGCATCAAAGCTCCTCAACCCATTGATTTATATGGGTTTGCGCCCTTTCTGGTGGGCACTCGTAATATTATACAGATACTTAATGGATATTTCAAGCTTTTTCGCGATTTTTTTATATTTCTTTCTAAGACTTAAAAAGCAAGATTTTGAAGGCAACGCTGCCTAGCGAGTCGTAATTTCTTTTGAGTGATCGAAATAAAAAAACTCCCTAGTTTCCTAGGGAGGCTTAGTCCGATGATATGCTTATACTTCTGAAGCTCCAGAGTCGATATCTGTTTCGCCTGTTGCTTCTGCTTCACTCGCACCTGAAGAAAGATCGGTGGATTCACTATCGCTAGCCCCGCTATCAGCGTCTGAACTGTCGGAGTCATCTGTCCCCCAGGCGCCACCCATGGAGGCGCCGGAATCGGCATCAGTTGACCCAACCAACTGTTGACCCGTTTGTTCTAGATACCAGTCAATCACAGGTTGTAAGTCGAGAACATGCTCATTAATCCCTCTGTACTTACCCTCTTCATCATGCATAGCTACATAATTATGAACGACGTAATGGTCTTTGTGGATAGGGACATGGACGTGGACGCCGTCGAGATTGCCTGAGCGTAATTGGGAAATCACCCACGACACATTCTTATAAGTCCGAGGGGGGTGAACACTACCTAATGGTTTGCCCACATCGGGTTCGTAGCGGGAGGCAAACATATCTTCACCTGGTTTAACCCGGTTGTAATAGAGGTATTGGTTATTCTCATCCGCATAAGTCAATTCTAAGGGGATGGTCTTAAGGAACCAATTCAATTGGTCCACAGTAAGTAGGCCGCGGTCTAACTTAACATAGGTATCACCTGATACCGCGCCAACTTTTTCAGCAGCTTTTTCTACCCACTCAGGGTCGGTCATATCAACACCTTCAATGGTCGTCTCTGTGCCCTTCTGAGCGGTTAAATCTTCATCTGGGAATTTATGGGTGTATTCAAGTGGCTTAAGGGCTTCCACATATTTGATAAATTTCTTCAAGGATTCGCGAAGGAAGTAAACAGTCTCTTGGTCTTTCAAGCGTCCTTCAGCATCAAAGGAGGTCTGACAATTGCCCAACAAGAATTCCTGTCCTGGCATAACCAAAGCATCGATCCCTGGTGCTTCTAAAATTTGACGGAGGTGGAGCTGGGACCGGGAAGTGCCTTGGTCCAGATAAGAGGCCCCCACGATCTTAACTGGTTTATTCTTTAGGGGATGAACGGTGAAAGACAGCCATTCTAATAAACTCTTTAAAGGTCCTGGGATGGTATGGTTGTGCTCGGGTACAGCAATAATCACCCCATCCGCTTGTAGGATCTTCCGATTAATGGTATGGAGAGGCCCTTCAACCATTAATTCTGGGTGGTCTTGGTTGAAAAGGGGAAGGTGTTTAATCTCCACAATCTCTAAGTCAAAAAGATCAGTAAACTCTGATTGAATATAATGAAGCAATTGGCGATTGTATGACTTATCACCAGCTGATCCAACAATTCCTACAATTCTCATTAGGCGTCTCCTTTCTCTGCTTCATCTTGCCAGGAGAAGTTCTTCACTTCTGCCTTAACATCTGCATTATTTGCGACAAATTCATTGGTGTAATCAATGTAATTAAGGAAAGAGTCGAACATGTCTTCTAGTTGCTTAATTTCTTTAGGATCCTTCAAAGCCCCATTTTCATCGAAGGCTTGCAGAGAAAAGCCTAGAAGAAATTCCTCGTTAGGCATAACCCGCGACCGAATATCCGGTGAATCTAGAATCTGACGTAGGTGCATCTGAGCCCGAGAAGAGCCTAAGCGCCCATAGGAAGCCCCCGTGATCATCACTGGCTTATCAGCGAGTGGGTACTGGTGGTAGGACAACCAGTGTAAAACATTGGTCAATGCTGAAGTAATGGAATGGTTATATTCCGGTGTACTGATGACTACCCCATCGGCTTGGTCGATACGTTTGCCCATCTCAAGAGCGAGTTCTGGCACCTTGCCTTCCTCATTCTTAGCAAAGAGGGGCAAACCATCGATCTCAATGATATCGAATTGGGCCCGGTCTTTGAAATGGTCCTTCATATACTTTAAGAGGTCACGGTTGGTCGAATGCTTGGAATTCGTTCCAACGATAGCTGCAATTTTTTTCATAACTGCCTTCCTTTCTATTAATTTCTTATTTCAATACCTGCAAACGATCTAAGAGGCCGCGACTGGCTAGGAGACGCCCCTGCTTGTCGATAACTAGAGCCTGGTAGTCTCTAGCCTGGGCCAATTCCGCTTGGATCTCGGCCAGGCCCATTGGATAAAGACGGGTGGTCCAAACCTCGGCCATTACCGACTGATCGGTTAAGACACTCACGCTAGCCACTTCATTCTCAACTGGATACCCCGTCCGACTGTCAAAAATATGCTGGTAGAAGTGACCGTCTACCTCCAAATGTCGCTCATACCCCCCTGAGGTAACCACAGATTGATTGTGGACCTGGAGAACCGCGCAATTCTGCCCTCTCGGCTTGCGAGGGTCTTGGATTCCAATCCGCCAATTTGTTTGGTGGGGACGTTTGGGAGGCGATCCGTATACTTTCACATTACCTCCTAGATTGATCATAGCCGATTGGGCACCCGCACGAATAAAGTCATCCATGATCCGGTCAGCGAAATAACCCTTGGCCAAGGCACCCAGGTCAATTTCCATTCCCTCCTGGGCTAAATAAACCTCCTGGCTGGCTTCCTCCAACTTAATCTGTCGGGGATCTATTTTTTCCAGGCAAGCCGCAATGGATGAGTCGTCTGGTCTATGAGCACCTTCAAAGCCAATCCCCCATAATTTAACTAAGGGCCCAATGGCAATATTTAAGCGTCCCTCAGAAGCGATGCTCTGGGTTTTGCCTAATTTAATAAGCTCGAAGAGGTCTGGGTCCACTGCCATAGGAGCATGACCAGCTCTTTGGTTGACCTGCATCAATTGTGAGGAAGGATCATTGGCACTGAAGCGCTCATTATAGTCATAGAGCTTTTGAATCGCATGGGCAACTAGGCGCTTAGCCTCTGCATGGCAAACATAGAGGTCTATCCAAGTTCCCATCAACCGTATTCTACTATTAGCCTCTGTCACTGGCAGCCCTCCTATTCATGAATAGTCTTAATGCGGAAGAAGAGAAAATAGCCAAAACACAGGCCGCAAATAATAATGAAGAGGCGCACTGGCCACAAGGGAACAAAGTAAATGGAAATTCCCATCACCAGGTAGGTAAAGATCAAAATCTGCCACTTCTTCCGCCAACGAATACCACCTGTCCGCTCATATTCTCCGACATAAATCTGATAAAGCCGGGTATTTTCCAACCAATGGCGAAAGCGCTCAGAACTACGAGCAAAGAACCAGGCGGAAAGTAAGAGTAGAGGCGTTGTCGGTAAAACTGGCAGAACAACCCCGATGGCTCCAATTAGGAAAGAAAGAAAACCTAGGACAATATAGAGCTTTCGTTTGATAGGATCCCCTCCTCTCAATACACACATTTTCTTCAGTGTAACATAAGATAAACTTTTAACCTAGGAAAAAGCCAGTAAAAAAGGCGGAAGCTAATACTCCCGCCCTGGTAAAGAGCTAGTCATCATTCATTAGGTGGTTTGGAGAATATGGCGCAGTTGAACGGCACTTGGTGATACAATAGGGAGAAAAGCTCCTTCATTCCAGCGGCGAATGAAACCTGACTCGGCTGCCTTGAAATACGCGCTTCCTCCACCTGCTTGAAGTTCAAGTAAGAGACTCTGTGCGACAACATCAACAATATCAATCCGCAATTGGAAGAGTTCACGCGGGTGGTCCACAAAGTAGTGGGAGCTCTCTAAACCTTGATAGAGCTCAGCTGTAATACGTTGGAGTTCAATCTGGTTAGCCTCATATTCCGCCTCTAGGACTTGGCGTCGGTCTAAGTGCCTGGCGACTTCAGAAAGTGACTTCTCGGCCAAACCGAAAGCCAGACCAAATTGAAAGCCTAGGAAGTTCGGACGGTTTTCTTTAAGGAAGGCCTCAGCATCTTCGGCAATTAACCAGTTGTCATCCAAGTCTACTCCGTCGAAGCTAAGGGCAGCTGTATTAGAGCCTTGGAGGGAAACGAATTCTAAGTCACGCGACCGGTGGAAGTTAGCGGCATGAGAGGGGACGGCAAGGACCAGCGGTGGCCGGTCCTCCCCTTCAAAGCCAGCCACAAAAATGGTAATAAAGTGACGGGCCCGAGCATTGGTGACCCAGGGTAAGCGGCCATACAGCTTATAGCCTCCCTCTTCCTTGCGAATCGTCACATTGAGCTCTTCCAATTCTGACAAGAACTTGACAGCATTAGACAGGGCTGTTGCCCCTGCATAGTCTCCCGTCAGCAGACGGTCCAGGTAATGGTCACGGTAGTAAGGATTTGCACTATGGAGAATATTATCAATAAAGGTCCGATGCCCCCAGGAAATAAAAGCGGCAGTTAAAGAGTGTTGAGCTAATTCTGAGAGAAGCTCAACTACATCTTGGGGCCCTCCCCCACTCCCTCCTAAAGATTCAGGAACCCCGACGCGGAAGGCTCCCTCCGCACCTATTCGTTCCAATAGGGCATCCCCATAGCGGCCGGACTCTTGATCGATAATATCAGCATGTTGGTCTAAATATCTAATAAATTCATCTGAGAAAAATGACATTGTAAGCCCTCCTAAGCATATTCCTGAAGTTCAGGGTTAATCGGAGTATGGGCCAAGTTATTAGCATAATTACACAGAGTCGCCAGACTGACTCCTAGAACCACTTCTAAAGCCGCTTGCTGGTCATAGCCAGCCGCGAAAAAGCCAGCTAGGTCTTGGTCACTCGCCTTGCCTCGTTCTTGGATCAATGCACGAGTAAAGTTGGCTAGAGCATCCAATTTCCTGTCACTAACAATTGGACTTTGGTCTTTTAAAGCTTTCAAGAGTTCGGGATCAATATTTAATTGCTTAACCGAAAAGGCAGAGTGCCCAGCGACACAGAAGTCACACCCATTCCTACGGGCAGCGGTAATTTGGACAACTTCACGTTCTAAAGGAGATAGGCTAGTTTTTCGATTAATAGCCCCTACTTTGCGGTAGGCTTCTAAACTTGCGGGAGCATTGGCAAGTAAACCGATGAGATTTGGAATGTAACCTTGGTTTTCCTTATAAACACTTTCTAAAACTTTTTTCGACTTTTCTGGAGCTGTTTCAATCGTATGAATAGTAAATTCAGACATGTAATCACGCTCTTTCTTTTTGGATTACACTTACTTTATCATAGTAATTTAAGCTTGGATAATACTGGCTCTAGCTCAAAGCTGATCGAAGATTCAAATTAAAGGAATTGACGATCAGCTGTGATGACTACCTAACTCCCTGTCCGTCTAAAGTATCTAAGCCATTAAAAAGCAGCCCCTCACAAGGCTGCTTTCTATCCTAATTATGACTGATCAGGCTTTAGAATCTGCCGTGATTGAATCATCAAATCCGATCCAAACTCATAAACAATAGGCTGAGCATTAGGGATCTCGACGCTTTCAATGGCATCATCCGAAATATTTTCAATGTATTTCACTAAAGCTCTTAGACCGTTACCGTGGCCAACGACTAGAATATTTTGTCCTGCTTTAAGGGCAGGCGCGAGCGTATCCTGCCAATAAGGTGCGACACGGTCTAAGGTATCCTTAAGCGACTCGCCCGCTCGCAAGGCCCCCTGGTCTAAGCCCCGATAGCGGGGATCCTGAATGCCTGTTGGGTCAAGGGGTGGTCGCACATCAAAAGTCCGCCGCCAGGCATGAACTTGGTCAGGTCCATACTTGTCTTTCATAGCCTGCTTATTGTGGCCTTCCAGCGCCCCATAATGGCGGCCATTCAAGCGCCAATCCTTCTGGTAAGGAAGATAGAGTTGGTCCATGGCCGACAGGACGAAGTAAGTGGTTTGGATGGCTCGGCTAAGCAAGGAACTGTAGGCTGCATCTAGTTTGATACCTTCTGCTTTAAGAAGAGAGCCCGCTTGGTGAGCATCCGCCTTGCCTTTGTCTGTTAAGGGAGAATCAAACCAGCCTGTAAAAAGATTCGCGAGATTTGCCTCACTCTGTCCGTGTCGTATTAAGATTAGTTTCATATCAATCCCTCACCTTATTTAATTTCTAGCCAGCCAACTTGTCTCCTGGCGCTACTTTTTTTCTAGCTTAATTTTACACCAATCCACCAAAGCTGAAAAGCGGCTGAAAGGCCACATTAAGTTCGAGCAATTTTCTGAATTAATTCCCGGGTAAATTTAATATGGTCGGTATTATTATTAATCATAAAGCCCGCTAAATGAGGATTATCTTCCTTTCGCAGAAACATCGCCGCTAAGTCTTTATAGGAAAGCTGCTTGGTCTTCATGGGGCCTAAGTCAGCCAAGACACTTGCCTCTCCCCTTGGGGTGAAGACTGCCAAGTAGGTCAAGCCATCTGGACTTTTGACCGTAATCAAACGCTCCTGTTCTCCGGATACAGATCCTTCTTGGTCCTGAGCAAGCAGAACTTGAAAGTGGCCTGCTTGAACAGCTTGTAACAAGGCCAGGGTACTAGCCCCTGACCGCTCCGCCTGATAATGATCGATTGCAGCTTCTACATCCTTTGTCATGAATAGGCCCCCTTTTCTCTCCATAAAATATAGCATGATTTCAGATTGAGGACAAATATTTAAAGGCTCTATCCTTTAAATAAGAGTCTCGCCAGAAAAAAGCAAATAAAAAGAGGGCCTAGGCCCCCTTTTTCGTCTGAACATATTTAGCTTGAGTGTCAGTCAATAAGGCTTTAATTAGCCGTTAATTTTTGATACAACGCCGGCACCAACAGTGTGGCCACCTTCACGGATTGAGAAGTTTGTCCCTTCTTCGATCGCAACAGGGTTGATCAATTCAACTGACATTGTAACGTTGTCACCAGGCATAACCATTGGTGTATCTTCTGGAAGAGTGATCACACCAGTGATGTCTGTTGTACGGAAGTAGAATTGTGGACGGTAGTTAGATAAGAATGGCGTATGACGGCCACCTTCTTCTTTAGTCAACACGTAAACTTCTGCTTCGAATTTAGTATGTGGTGTGATAGTTCCCGGTTGAGCTAATACTTGACCACGTTCGATGTTTTCACGAGTAACCCCACGTAAAAGGGCACCTACGTTGTCACCAGCTTCTGCATAGTCAAGAGTCTTACGGAACATTTCAAGACCAGTAACAGTTGTCTTAGTGATATCTGGGTTGATACCAACGATTTCAACTTCGTTACCAACTTCAACTTTACCACGTTCAACACGGCCAGTAGCAACTGTACCACGACCAGTGATTGAGAACACGTCTTCAACTGGCATCATGAATGGTTTATCAGTATCACGTTCTGGAGTTGGGATGTATTCATCAACTGCATCCATTAATTCCATGATCTTATCTTCGTATTCTGCGTCGCCTTCAAGGGCTTTAAGAGCAGAACCTGCAACGATAGGTGTATCGTCACCTGGGAAGTCGTATTCTGATAAGAGGTCACGAACTTCAAGTTCTACTAATTCAAGTAATTCTTCGTCGTCAACCATGTCGCATTTGTTTAAGAATACAACGATGTAAGGAACCCCTACTTGACGAGCTAAGAGGATGTGTTCACGAGTTTGAGCCATTGGGCCGTCAGTTGCAGCAACTACTAAGATAGCACCGTCCATTTGAGCAGCACCAGTGATCATGTTCTTAACGTAGTCCGCGTGTCCTGGGCAGTCAACGTGAGCATAGTGACGGTTAGCTGTTTCGTATTCGATGTGTGAAGTATTGATTGTAATACCACGTTCTTGCTCTTCTGGAGCGTTATCGATAGCAGCATAGTCTTTAGCTTCACCAAAGCCTTTTTTAGCTAATACAGTAGCGATAGCTGCTGATAAAGTTGTTTTACCGTGGTCAACGTGACCAATTGTACCGATATTAACGTGTGGTTTTGAACGATCAAAATGTTCTTTTGCCATTTTTTAAATTTCCTCCTCAGATTTTAAGCAATATTATCCATAATAATCTACTATAGATTGAATGATTATATTATAAGAGGGACAGGGGCTAAAGTCAAGAAAACTTGCTCATTTTGCCCCGTCAACTCTTTCTTTGTCAAGACTTAAGCCTTAAAGTCTTAAAGTCTTAAGCTTATTCGCCACCCTTGCCGAATTTAGCAACGATGTCGTCCCCTACAGATTTAGGTACGGGCTCGTAGTGGTCGAAAGCCATGGTGAAGGTACCGCGACCTTGAGTTGCAGAACGTAAGGTTGTTGCATAACCGAACATTTCTGAAAGTGGTACCATGGAGTGGATTTGGATTGCGTTCCCGCGTGGTTCTTGACCTTCAATCCGGCCACGACGCGCAGAAACGTGTCCCATAACATCCCCTAGGTATTCGTCTGGAACAACCACGTCAACCTTCATCATTGGTTCAAGGATAACAGCCCCAGCTTCTTTAGCTGCATTACGTAATGCAAGAGAAGCAGCAACCTTGAAGGCAGACTCACTGGAGTCGACATCGTGGTAAGAACCATCGTAAAGTTTAGCCTTCACGTCTACTAATGGGAAACCTGCGAGAACACCATTTTCCATAGCGTCTTTCAAGCCAGCTTCAACTGAAGGGATGTATTCACGAGGAACAACCCCACCGACGATAGCGTCTTCGAATTCGAAGCCTGCGCCTTCTTCGTTCGGTGTGAATTCAATCCATACGTCACCGTATTGACCTTTACCACCAGACTGACGAACGAATTTACCTTGGGCTTGGGTTGCCTTAGTGAAGGTTTCACGGTAAGAAACTTGTGGTGCACCTACAGAAGCTTCAACGTTGAATTCACGTTTCAAACGGTCAACGATGATGTCCAAGTGCAACTCACCCATCCCGGCGATGATCGTTTGACCAGTTTCTTGGTCAGTTGTCGCACGGAAGGTAGGGTCTTCTTCAGCTAACTTAGCAAGCGCTAATTGCATCTTGTCTTGGTCAGCCTTAGTATTTGGTTCAATCGCAACTTCGATAACAGGTTCTGGGAATTCCATACGTTCAAGGATAATTGGTGTCTTAGTATCACACAAAGTATCCCCCGTAGTCGTATTCTTCAAACCAACAGCTGCTGCGATATCACCAGAGAAGACTTCATCAACTTCAGAACGCGAGTTAGCGTGCATGAAGAGGATACGACCAACACGTTCACGTGTGTCTGATGTCGCGTTTAGAACGTAAGAACCAGCTTCAAGCGTACCTGAGTACACACGGAAGAAAGTTAGACGACCAACGTAAGGGTCAGTCATGACCTTGAAAGCTAAGGCTGAGAATGGTGCGTCATCATTTGCACGAACTTCGAAGGTATGTTCTGGGTCATTAGCCATTTCTGCTTCGATTGGTGGTACATCAGTTGGTGCTGGTAAGTAGTCAATTACCGCATCCAACATCATTTGAACACCCTTGTTCTTGAAGGCAGACCCACACATTACTGGGAAGAAGTCTAAAGCTAAGGTTGCTTTACGGATAGCAGCCTTCAATTGGTCTTCAGAGATTTCTTCGCCTTCGAGGTAAGCCATCATTAATTCTTCATCTGTATCAGCGATAGCTTCAACGAGGTCTGTACGCCATTCTTCGGCTTGTTCTTGATATTCTTCTGGAATTTCAGTTTCTTCAATTTCAGTACCAAGGTCATCTTTGTAGATTTCAGCCTTCATGGTTACCAAGTCAATGATGCCAGTGAAGTTATCTTCAGCACCGATTGGTAATTGGATAGGGTGTGCATTTGCACCTAGGCGGTCTCTAATTGTGCTTACAGCATATAGGAAATCTGCACCTAGCTTATCCATCTTGTTAGCGAAAACGATACGTGGAACATGGTAAGTATCTGCTTGACGCCATACAGTTTCAGTTTGAGGTTCTACCCCTGATTGCGCGTCAAGTACAGTTACCGCACCGTCCAATACGCGTAAAGAACGTTCAACTTCAACTGTGAAGTCCACGTGCCCTGGCGTATCGATGATGTTTACACGGTAACCTTGCCATTGAGCGGTTGTAGCCGCTGAGGTGATGGTAATCCCACGTTCTTGTTCTTGTTCCATCCAGTCCATTTGTGAAGCCCCTTCGTGAGTTTCACCGATTTTATGGATCTTACCAGTATAGTACAAGATACGTTCAGTCGTTGTGGTCTTACCAGCATCGATATGGGCCATGATTCCGATATTTCTTGTTTTCTCAAGAGGGAATTCTCTTTTAGCCATTTATTCTAACTCCTTTTCAATTTAGTCAACAGAGGCTGGCTCTGCTACTTATATTATAACGTTAATCATACTAAAGTGATAGCGTCAGACTTGAAAATCTACCACTTTTTGCATTTCCGTATAAAAATTACGGAGCATTGAGCGAATGCTGATGATATAGCCAATAAATAAAGCAGCCAAGTGGAGAAATGCTCCACTCGCTCCTCTCTTACCAGCGGAAGTGTGCGAAGGCCTTGTTGGCTTCTGCCATGTTGTGGGCAGTTTCGCGTTTACGGACAGCAGCCCCTGTGTTGTTAGCAGCGTCCATGATTTCACGTGCTAAACGAACTTCCATGGTACCTTCACCACGGTCGCGAGCTGCACCAACTAACCAACGTAAAGCTAAAGTTTGTCCACGTTCTGGGCGCACTTCAACTGGAACTTGGTAGTTAGCCCCACCAATACGGCGAGCCTTAACTTCAAGCAATGGTTTGATGTTTTCAAGTGCTTCTTCGAAGACTTCCATTGCTTCGCGACCTGTTTGTTCTTTAATGCTGTCGAATGATTTGTATAAGATAGAAGCTGCTTTACCCCGTTTACCATCGATCATCAAACGGTTGATCAAGCGAGTTACTACTTTTGAATTGTAAATTGGATCTGGTAATACATCACGTTTTGCGATATGTCCTTTACGTGCCATTTAAACTCCTCCTTTCGCCTTTTCTTATTCCTTAGGTTTCTTCGTACCGTATTTAGAACGGCTTTGGCGACGACCATCAACACCAGCAGTGTCGAGTGCGCCACGAACGATGTGGTAACGAACCCCTGGTAAGTCTTTTACCCGGCCCCCACGGATTAGCACAACACTGTGTTCTTGTAGGTTGTGGCCGATACCTGGGATGTAGGCAGTTACTTCGATAAGGTTAGAAAGACGAACACGCGCATACTTACGTAAAGCGGAGTTAGGTTTCTTAGGTGTCATTGTCCCAACACGGGTACAAACCCCACGTTTTTGTGGAGAGTTGTTATGAGTTGGTTTCTTCTTCATTGAGTTATAACCACGTCCTAAAGCAGGAGATTTTGATTTTTCTGTGCTTGATTTACGTGGTTTACGTACTAGCTGATTAATAGTAGGCATTTACTACTGCTCCTCCTTCCCCAATAATTGGGAGATTCTTTTTAAGTCCACACACCCTGGTGTGTCATTTTACTGTAAAAAAGAAATAACCGATCTATGATCGATTAACTTTCCTACTTCTGTGCATTAATGTATGGCAGTCAGCACGACTGTATCACTAATAACAGGAATCTGTATACAAAAAGCACCTTTGATAGAATACCACGTTGCCATTTCATTGTCAAACTTTTTCGCAAATTTTTCTTCTGAACTGAGGGGAGTTTCCATAATGATTGAAAAAAGAGACCGGAAACCATGTCCCAGTCTCTCTATTCAAATCAAAAATTTCTTGCCATCTCTTCCAATAGCCCGACCTAATAGTTATTCCAGTGGTCCAGGCCTAACGACTTTTGTCGCACTCTATTAAAACCTGCTCCAAAAGCCAGGCCTCCCGACTTTTGTCGCACTCTATCTTAATAAAGATTCTTAAAGTAGGTGTCTACAGCGCTACCGATGGCTTTGACCATCTTTTGTTGGTAGGAAGGTGTAGCGACTTTTTGGAGTTCATTATAGTTATCGATGAAGCCTAGTTCGATTAAGATGGCTGGCACCATGGTTTCACGAACAACAGCAAAGGTGTTTCGTTTTACTCCACGGTTGATGGCCCCTGTGGCATTGATCAAGTTGTCTTGAACCAAACCAGCAATGTAGCGGCTGTTGGTTAGGCGTTGGGCATCATTGTGGTAGTTGCCATTAATGGTGGATGGGTAACCTGTTGTGTACTCATAATAGAAGGTTTCAATCCCACTTTGAGCCCCATTAGCTGACGCATTGTGGTGGATGGACAGGAAGAGGTCGGCATTGGATTGGTTAGCATCGGCTGAACGGCCAGTCAATGAGACGAATTGGTCCCCGTTCCGGCTCAAAATCAATTCATAGCCGCGTTGGCGGAGGTCAGTTGCTAATTGGTTGGTGAAGTTGAGGTTCAGGTTCTTCTCTAAGTAACCATAAGCAGCTGCTCCTGTTTCGGCACCACCGTGTCCGGCATCCAGGTAGATAACCTTGCGCCCATCACGTGAGCGGGCGAGGTCCATTGGCTTAGCCACAGCTTCTGGAATCCAAATGCGCTGGCCTGAGTAGAGGTTACTTGGCGAAACATGCTTGTTATAGTTTTGAAGGGTTGCCACACTAATGCCGAAGTCACGAGCAATCGAATTCAAGGTATCCCCGTGTTGGACCGCATAGGCCACATCACGCACTTTAACGCCCTTGGATGTGCTTGGCTTTTGCTTGGTTTGAGGGGCTTGACGGGTCAAGGCTGCTGCATCAATCCAGCCTTTGGTCCCATCGTTGAAGCGAACATGGGCCCAGTCGGCACGGTTGGTAGAAACTTCCTTGTCTACTTGAACAGATTGGCCTTGGTAAGCCTTAGTCTGTTGACGGCTCTTAATGGTTTGGTAACCTGGGATTCCCCATGGCTTCGAGTCCACGGTATGGTTGCCGTTCTTAATATAGGCAGTGTAGTTAACATCCTTCATCGGACTGGTGTAGGCATCTTCTTTACCGATAACGAGGCCTGCTCGGTCGAACCAGCCGCTGGTCCCATCCGCTAAAGTAATGTAGGCCCAGTTGGCACGGTTGGTGGAAACTTCCTTAGTGACCTTAACATACTCGCCTTGGTGGCCTTTCATTTGTTGGCGACTCCTTAAAGTCTTGAAGCCATCAATCCCCCATGGTTTCGAATCGAGGGTATGGTTACCTTGGACGATGGTTGCCGTAAAGT
This sequence comes from Aerococcus sp. UMB1112A, assembly GCF_030230715.1. Taxonomy (NCBI): domain Bacteria; kingdom Bacillati; phylum Bacillota; class Bacilli; order Lactobacillales; family Aerococcaceae; genus Aerococcus; species Aerococcus sp. UMB1112A. The sequence goes on from NZ_JASPDS010000011.1 coordinate 27,373, forward strand.
TGACCTGTCTTTCAGCTGTGGTATAGCGGTCGCCTTTTTGCTTAGGCTCTGGGTTAGCCCCTGACTGGATACCAGCCTTGTCGAACCAACCGGCTAAACCATCTGCGAAGTTCACATAGACCCAGTCAGCCCGTGTAGTTGAGACTTCCTTAGTGACCTTCACATCTTGACCTTGGTAAGCCTTCATCTGACCACGGCTGCGTAAGGTTTCATAACCAGGAGCGCCCCATGGTTTGGAGTCTAATGTGTGGTTGCCGTTCTTAATATGGGCAGTGTAGTTGACTTCCTTGACTGGACTAGTATAAGCATCGCCAGAGAAAGTGATCCCCTTGCGGTCAATCCAACCGGAAACGGATCCGTCGACCGCTTCAATATGGAGCCAGTCCCCGCGTGTCGTTGAGACAGCTTGGTTAACTTTAACCGCTTTGTTGCGGTAGTTCGGGTATTGTTGGCGGCTTACCAGAGTCTGGTAACCATAAATCCCCCATGGCTTGGAGTCAATGGTGTGGCTCTTACCTGTGATCCGGCCGTAAGCCTTAAGCGATTCGGGTTCCGTTAGGTACTTGCCCCCAGGTAATTTCTTAGATAGGGCATTGCGGTCCACCCAACCGGCTAGGCTATCCTGGAAGGTCACATAGGCCCAGTTTGCCCGTTCAGTTGAAACGAGTTTGCTGACCGTTACGACCTCACCTTGGCGGTCATTCAAGTTGGTCTTCAAGGTCTTAAAGCCCGCAGTTCCCCAAGGTAGGCTGTCCAGGGTATGGTTGCCGCTAGCCAGGGTCATGGTTTCATTCACTTCCTTAACAGAGCTGGTGTAACGCTCACCCTTGCGGAGGGCACGGCGGTCAGTCCAACCTTCCTGGCCATCAGCAAAGGAAACCCGGATCCAATCTGCCCGTTTGGTCGCTGCTTCAGCATCTACCTTAGCGGCTTGGCCATCATAGGATTTGAGATTATTTAAGATGGTTTCGAAGCCTTGGACGCCCCAGGGTTTAGTATCTAAAGTATGCTGGGTACGAACGATAGTCCCATCATAAGATACCTTGTGGGGTTCAGTCGTATAGGCATCTCCCTTGTTTGCTTCTTTCTTAGGCTGGCTTTCTTCAGTCTTAGTGCTTTCAGAAGCTTGGCCGGGTTCCTCATAAACAACTTTAGGGCCTTGGTCCGTCTTCCCCGCTTGGTAGGTTGCCTTGACTTGGTCTTGGGCAGGTGCTTCTACTTCAGGTGTTTCTTCACTTACTTGAGTATTGTCTTCTACAGGCGCCTTTACTTCTAAGGCATTGCTTTCCTCTTCAGCCGGCACTTCTTCCGCCTGAACATTTTGAGCTGTCACAATAAAGCTGGCTAAGGCCAGGTGTGACGCTAAAAATAAATAGGATCTTTTCTTCATACTTTAACTCTCCTAATTCTTATTAATATTCTTGCGTACACTTATTATATCGAATTCGAAAGAAGATTAGGGCTATTAAAGTATTTGTTAACAAATTGTAATCTTTTCTTGACAATGTCATTAAACTTGACCACGCAAAAAAGCAGAATTGCTCTTGTGCTGCTGATTGTTATGATTGAATTAATATTCTATGTTACAATAAGAAAAGAATCTTGTATAGAAAATTGGAATCGAACGCCATTTCTATACGAGATTCTTTTTATTTTAGTAATTATATCTAATTTAATAGAAGAGCAGCGCCTCCAAAGCCAACAACAAAACCTGCTGCAAATGCTACAGCCATGCTATTCCCTCCTTTCTAAATAAAAGATCAACCATTACGAAGCAACAACATAAGTGGCTACTCCAACTGCTACTCCAACAACAAAGGCTCCAACCATGCTCCTCACCTCCTTTCAATGCTGGGATAAATATTAAGCTTTCTTACGGTAAAAGAGAATATTGGCAATAAAGAGGCTGATGATCCAAATGACTAAGCCAATGGAACTACTATCAGCTATTTGGACTTGCTTTTGTTCGGACAAGAGCTGGGTTAAGGCAGCCATGAAGGAATATTCATTGATAGATTGTAAAGTTTCATTCATTTGGGAGAACATAGGAACGAGAGTAATCAGGACCATGGCCAAGATACTATTGATCTGCCCTTGAGACTGAGTGGATGAAAGCCAGGCAATCAAGAAATAGAATAGGATACAGGCTAGGGCAGTGAGGGCGCTGATGACGAAGTAGTTAAGCGACATCTCTCTTAAATTGCAACCGTCAATTAAGACGGGATATAAGATAATCGCTAAGAGACTAATTACACTAGGATAAAAGATAGTAGCTAATATATATTCACTACTCTTAACACCAATTAAGCGTAAGGAACGCAAACTGTTTTTCTCTTTTTCTTCCCCGATTGCGCTAGTAATCAGAGTTCCGATCGAGAGGCCAAAAGTAAAGGTCAAGCTAATAAAGAGGATTTCACTACCATTTTCTCCATTATTATTTAACATCCCGTTATAAAGCAGAGAAAAGCCGAGGGGCATTAAGAGGAGAACTAGGGTATTGGGTGTTTTCAGAATAAGTTTTGATCTGAGTTTAATCAGAGATGTAATGGTATTAGTCATATAAAGATTCTCCTGTTACTTGAATAAAGATGTCTTCTAGCGTTGGTTCACATGAATGGACGGCGACAACGCCTTGCTTGGTCAAATCAGGGTCATAGTCGTCGAAGGCTAATTGTTGACTGCTTTTATCGGCATAAGTTAAACGAACTTGGCGGTCTGTGGTGTGGGCCAGAATAATATCTTCAGGGGCACCTTCTTCAACAATCTGCCCCTTGTTTAATAAAACTAAGTTGTCGCATAACTTTTCCGCTTCGTCCATGTCATGGGTGGTAAAGAAGATGCTGGTTCCTTGGTCTTTTAAGCGAGCGAGCAAGCGGTGGACTTTCCTTGAAGTACTAGGGTCTAAGCCACTGGTGGGTTCATCAAGAAAGAGCAAGTCAGGTTTGTTTAGGATGGCGCGGATGAGTAGCATCCTCTTTTTCATACCTGTTGATAATTTCTCAGCCGGCTTATCACGGTCTTCATAGAGGTCCAGTTCTTTTAATAAGGCGTCAACATAGTCGTAATCAGCCTTTAAGATATCCGCATAAGTCCTAAGGTTATCCAATAAGGAAAGCTTTTCATAGTAGCCGCTGGTGTCACTCATAATGCCTATATTCTTGAAATCATTTGAATTTAACTGGCCGACAGTCTTGCCTAGGATATAGATATCCCCCTGGTCTGGCGCAAGTTGCTTGGTGAGGATATTGATGGTTGTCGTCTTGCCTGACCCGGAAGGCCCTAGGAAACCTAAGATTTCGCCTTTCTTGATAGAAAAACTAATCTGGTCAAGAGCCACCGTATCCTTAAAGCGTTTGGATAGGTTTTTAACACTTATAATATTGTCTTGTTTTGATGTCATAACTGTCCCTTCTAGAATAATTTCCTTACTTTACCTCTATATCAATAGATTGAACCTTTTACATATATTATAAAGTGAAATATTTCATAATGATTTTATTGGCGTAGATGTTTAGATATACGTAAAAACTGTAAAAATCTATTAACGCAAGTAGTATTTATTAAAACAAAAACTATTCAAATAACGACCAATACTTCGTTAATCGAATAGCTCATGAAAATATTTCATTTAAATAGTCAGACTTTGCTAATTTATAGCATCCAGCACCTGTTTCATACGCCTAAACGACATCTCACATATTGACCCATTTGACAATTTTAGAAGTCGCTTTGATTTACTGATCTCTGATATATGGCTTCTATTAACTATAAAGGACTCATGACACCTTATAAAATCAGGATCAGCCTTTTCAACTTCCTTCATAGACATTCTAAATTCAATTTGCCCTTTATTATGGGTCATAATGACACGGTGAGTATCAGACGTTTGAAAATAAATAATATCATTGACGTTAAATATACGGACACTATCTTCACAGCGAACGGTAAAGACGCGATAATTATTAGGATTAGTTAGATACCGCTTATTAACTAAATCAAGTATTTGCCTAATTTGACCAGCACAAGAATCTGGGCCATCCTTTATGATATAGCCAAGCGCTTCCACAGCATGTTTAAAGGTAGTTAAGACTAATTCATCATGACTTGTTACAAAAACAATGGGACTAAGCACATCAAATGAACGTATACTTGCAGCAAGTTGGATACCCCCTATCGTATCATTGCCCAGATCAATATCTAAGAAATAGAGATTATTTCCTCTTGATTGTCTTTTGACATGGTTTAGTAAGCTAACCGGGTCATCCGTAGCAAGTTCGACCTTCATATCCAAAGCATTGATCATTACATAATCCTCAATGCAAGTCGTAATATTTTCTAGCTCCTGTTTATTATCTTCACAGATATAGATACTAATCATCGCTGGGCTCCTTTCTTATGATCAGATGTTGGACAAAATGATAATCGTTTATTTCAGTCTGTAAATTGACATTCGCATATTGCTGAACAATTTTTTCAATATTAAATAAGCCAAAGCCTTGGTGTTTATCCTTTGTGGAGAAACCTTTTTCTTTTAATTGCGAGAGGTGAGGAATGGTCTTTTGGCAAGGATTTTTAACAATCACATGGAGCGAAGAATCTAGCTCGAAGATAACGATTGTTAATATGCCATCCTCTAGTCTTTCTAATTCTTCAATAGCGTTATCTAATAAATTACCTAATAATCGAATAAAATCAATCGTTTCCATATGTAATTGCGAAATTTCTGCTTTTATCTCCAGATTAAAAGAGATCCTCCTCTCATGAAGGCGAACTAATTTATTCACCAAAAGTCCCTTTATTGCGGGAACTTTAAGATATCTAAGCGGAGTCAAATCAGAGTCATATGGTAAATGAGGGGTCGATACCGTTCTTAATTCATTAAAGAAGAATTCTTTGAGCTCTTGAGAGTTATCACCATGAATATACCCCTCTAAAGAAGCCAAAATATTTGCATAATCATGCTTAAAAGAATTCAAATTTGTATAGTCTTGTTCTAGCTGGAGAGTATATTTTTTTAAGTGATCGATCTCCTTTTCTTTTTGATTTAATTCATGGTTATTTTGTCCACAATTTGAATAAACAAATAGAAAGGAAATGCTTATTAATCCGTAAATCATTAACAAGAGTAAATGGGATTGACTCAAGAAAGAAGAATTGTCTAAAGATACTCCCATAAGCATAGAACTATAACCCGTAATTAAGATAAAAATTCCTAAATAGAGTACTATTTTTTTTTGCTTTCTTTTCTTAATTCGAATAAGAAGGCAGTGAAAAAGGCCAATTAAGATTAGATAGACTATTGAAAAAACAATTAGATGATTTTGTATTGTTTGACTAAGGTAGGGGTCCTTAATGAAATACAAGTTAGTCATGTATTCACTTAGGCCAAGAAGTATAAAGGCATATGTGACCGAAAAAATACTTTTTGGCCAACTATCTCCAGCTAAATAGCCAACAGTCGCCCAAATAAACATTAGGATAAACACGGTGTATATGGAGCCGATATGATATAAAAAAATTGCTGCAATAATAACTGCGAGACCATAAATTGATCGTTGGACACTTAGTTTATTTTGACTAATGACCAAAATAGCAAAGAAGGTAACTAGTTGTTGGCATAATATAAAGATATAATAACCTCCTTACTCTATTATAGTCATATTATATATAATGCATTTTAATTTGTCTATGATAAGTTTTTCATTCACTTTTCTTTTGAAAAACAGTGAAACAGCTTTGAAAGAGCTGCTCTCCACACACCATCTTCCCAAGCAAAAAAGACCAGCCACGCAAAAGGCGTGCTGGTCTTTTTCTTTACTATCAATTATTTATTCCGCATGGTTGGGAAGAGCAAGACGTCGCGGATGGATGAGGCATTGGTCATGATCATTACCATCCGGTCGATCCCGATACCCAGTCCCCCTGTTGGTGGCATCCCGCTTTCTAGAGCTTCGATAAAGTCTTCATCATAAGGATGGGCTTCATCGTTGCCCGCTTCCTTCTCAGCCGCTTGGGCAGCGAAGCGTTCGCGCTGGTCGATTGGATCGGTTAACTCAGTAAAGGCATTCCCAGCTTCTGCTCCTGCGATGAAGGCTTCGAAGCGGTCGGTGAAGCGCGGATCCTCTTCATTGGTCCGAGCCAATGGGGAGATAGCCTTCGGATGGCCGTAGACAAAGGTTGGTTGGATCAAGCTATCTTCAACAAAGTGTTCGAAGAATTCATTGATGACGTGGCCCACCGTGTGATTATCTTCCACGGGAACCCCATGCTCTTTGGCCAGGTCGCGGGCTTCTTGGTCGGACATTTCTTGCCAGAAGTCCACCCCGCAAGCTTCCTTAATAGCATCTACCATGTGGATGCGGGCCCATTTGCCGCCGAATTCTAGTTCGTGGTCGCCATAAGTTACCTTGGTGGTCCCCAGAACTTCTTGAGCTACGTGTTGGTAGAGACCTTCAACTAAGTCCATCACGCCAGCCATGTCGCTGAAGGCGGTATAGACTTCCAAGAGGGTAAATTCTGGGTTGTGGGTGTGGTCGATCCCTTCATTTCGGAAGACCCGGCCCACTTCATAGACCTTCTCAAAGCCCCCTACGACCAAGCGTTTGAGGTGAAGTTCTAGCGCAATACGGAGGTAGAGGTCAATATCTAAGGCATTGTGGTGAGTGATGAAAGGACGTGCACTCGCTCCCCCGGCTAAGTTATGGAGGGTTGGTGTTTCTACTTCCAGGTAGCCTTGGTCATCTAGGAAGCGGCGAACTTCACGCACAATCTTAGACCGTTTGACAAAGCGGTCCATGCTTTCAGAATTGGTAATTAAATCCAGGTGGCGTTGACGGTAGATCTGTTCCTTGTCTTGTAAGCCATGGTACTTGTCCGGTAGGGGACGGAGGGCCTTGGTCAGGTGGATCAATTCCTTGGCTTGGACGGATAATTCCCCAGTATTGGTCCGCATCAATTTTCCGCGGATGCCTAGGATATCCCCCAGGTCAGATTTCTTCCAAATCGTATTGTAGGCTTCTTCACCAATTTCGTCTTTACGGACATAGATTTGGATTTGGCCGCTCATGTCTTGGACATGGCCGAAGCCAACTTTCCCTTTACCGCGCTTGGTCATCAAACGCCCGGCAATGGCCACATCTAAATCTTTCTCAGCAAGTTCTTCCTTGTCGAAGCTCTCATAGCCGTCGTGCAATTCACCCGCTGTGTTTTCCCGTTGATAGCCTGAAGCAAAGGGGTTAATCCCATGCTCTCTTAATTCATCAACTTTATCACGGCGAACCTGCAATTGATCAGTGCTTGATTCTGCTGTTTGGTTGACATTTTCCTTGGTCAAACTTCTCACTCCCATACTTTTATCGCTAATTCTATTATCTCCTACTATCTTGCCAATTTCTAGTCGAAATTGCAAGGTCTATTTGGACCTAACGCCCTTCTTTTGCTTCGCGTTCTAAGACTTGTTCTTGGAACTGGCTGAGCAGACCCACAACTTCATCGTAAGTATCCGCTTGGGTACAGGCCAGTTTCACCTTGGAGGCCCGGGAAATCCCTTTGAGATAGTAGCTCACCAGACCACGGAATTCTTTGACACCGATGACTTCTCCCTTGAGGTCAACTAGGCGTCGCAAGTGGTCCAGGGCTTCATCGATCCGTTCAGATCCCTTCTTCTCTGGCAGGAGTTCGCCGGTCTCTAGGTAGTGGACCATGCGTTGGATGATGAAAGGATCGCCCAGGCAGGCCCGACCGACCATGACGCCATCGACGCCATAATTATCTAGGGCCGCCTTGGCTTCTTCAGGGGTCCGGATATCGCCATTGCCGTAGAAGGGTACGGTCAATTCCTGGGCCACTTCAGCAATGATATCCCAGTCAGCATGGCCGCGGTACATCTGCTCGCGGGTCCGTCCGTGCATGGCAATCATAGAGACGCCTGCTTCCTGGGCGGCTCGGGCATTCTCCTTGGCTAGGATATGGTCAGCGTCCCAGCCCGTCCGCATCTTGACTGAAACAGGCAGGTCCACTGCATCCACGACTACTTTAACCCGGCCATGGACTTCTTCTGGATCCAAGAGGCAGCGGGCGCCTGCATCGGTCTTCACAACCTTATTGACGGGGCAACCCATGTTGATGTCGATGATCGCTGCCTTGGTATTATCTTGGACGAAGCGGGCGCCCTCAGCCAGAGACTCTTCAGCCCCACCGAAGATCTGAACAGAGAGCGGCCATTCGCTCTCTTTAATATGGAGCATGGACAGGGTCTTCTTATTGCGGTAGTGGATCCCTTGGTCGGAGATCATCTCGCAGACTACCAGCCCCGCGCCCATCTCCTTGACCATTACCCGGAAAGCCGCATTGGAGATGCCAGCCATGGGAGCAACGGCGATAGGATTGGCAATATCAATATTTCCTATTTTTATCATTCAGTCACCTTTTTCCTTGATTCGTTCTTTCGTACAAAGAAGCCGGGATGCCCCAGCTTCTACTTGTTTTTATTTTTATAGGGCGTCATAGCTAGCAGTCACGCTAACCACCACTTGCCGGTCCTGGCCTAAACGCTCAGCCAGGGCGATTGCTCCGGCAACGGCGGCCCCACTCCCAGAGTCTACGATCAGACCCTCGTTAATGGCTAAAGCACGCTGGCAATGTAAAGCCTTCGTCTCATCCACTACAATAGCCTGGTCGAAGCAAGCCCGGTCCAGGCTGGTTGGGATGAAACCGTAGCCGATGCCTGATAAGTGGTGGTGTCCGGCACTTTCTCCTGAAAGGACAGCAGCTTGGGCGGGCTCCACGGCGTAGATGCCGACCTCTTCCTTCTGTTCACGGAGAGCCTGGGCGACTCCAGTCAGGGTGCCACCTGTTCCAACTCCCGCCACAAAGGCATCCGGCACCCGGCCCAGGGATTCAATAATCTCAGGGCCTGTCGTTACTGCATGGATGCTTGGATTTGCTAGGTCAGAGAAGGGATCTAGGAAGGGCAGGTCATGGGCCAGGGCATAGGTCCTAGCTGCCTCGATCTGTTCCGTAAAAGTCAGCTGGTCATCCAGCATTTCTAAGTGGGCACCTACGTCTTGGATTTTTTCCGTCACTGCTGGCTGCCAAGCCTGGCTGCGAAAGATGACCGCATCGAAGCCCCGGATGGCAGCTAGGCTAGCCAGGCTGAGGCCGAAATAACCGTCGTCGATCCCTACAAAGGCTCGCTTCTCAGCAAAGGCGCCTTCTGCCTCCTTAACCTCCAGCATGTTTAAGGCTGCCCGGTCGCGCCCACTACCTGTCAAATTACGGTTTTCGAGTTTGACATAGACATCCGCTGCACGGTAGGGAGTTGACCGTTGCAATTTCACCAGGGGAGTCCCTGTAATCAGTTGACTTAAATCGCTCTCTACAGCTGGCATGCTTTCCTCCACTTCTAGGCACTTGCCTGTGCCGCAATCTCTCTCAATTCCTCTGCTGTAAATTGATAGGTCTTATTGCAGAAATGGCAGACAGTTTCTGCCCCGCCATCTTCTTCAATAATCGTTTCTAATTCTTGGCTTCCGATAGCAGCTAGGCCTTGTGCGAAACGTTCCTTGGAACAGTCACACTTAAAGCTGACTTCTTCCTGACTCAAGATCTTGACCTGGTCTTGACCTAGCAAGCGATAAATCATCTCTTCTGGCGTCAAGCCCTGGCTGAGCAAGTCTGTCACTTGGGGCATGTCAGCGATACTTGCCTCAAGCTGATCGATAACTTCTTCGGAGCAACCTGGCAAGACTTGGATCACCCAACCACCCGCACAAGCAATCGACTCATCTGGGTTCACAAGAACGCCCAGTCCAACAGCAGAAGGCACCTGTTCAGAAACGGTTAAATAATAGGTGAAGTCTTCTGCAATCTCACCTGATACCAGGGGCACTTGACCCTGGAAGGGCTCCTTCAAACCGAGGTCCTTGATAACTGAGAAAGTCCCTTCTGTTCCAACGGCCCCGCGGACATCAATCTTGCCTTGGGCATTGGAATCCAGGCTGACATGGGGCTGGTCAATATAACCCTTAACATGGCCTTGGCCATCTGCAGACACAACAATCTTACCCGCTGGTCCATTCCCAGCGATTTGTACCGTCATCTTGGCATCGTCTTTAATATCCGCAGCTAGGAGAAGGGTTCCTGCAAGGGTTCGTCCCAGAGCTGCACTAGAAGCGCTCCAAGAATCGTGTTTTTCTTGAGCGCTAGCAACCACCTGACTAGCATCTACTGCACGTACACGGATCTGCCCGTCGAAGGCTGTGGCTTTAACTAATTGATCTGTCACTTCTTCACGTCCTTTTTTATCTTTTCTTACAGATTACGTTGTTTTCTTGGCCTTGCCAAATAATTTGCTTCAAAAACTATCCCAAGCCCCTATCCTCGGCTGAGTTTTGTGATTAAACATTCTCTACTTATTAATGTTGAAGACTAGTTATTAATTAAAGAATTAATCATATATCAGCTTGTTTTGAGCAGGAGTGGAGCGTTGAAGTTGGTCCTTAGTCACGACTAAGCAAGCGATGTGAATTAGGGATAGTAGGCGCTAGCCGTACTAGCCCTTTGAAGCTCGCTAGGTGAGGGACCTTGGCCCGAACCGGTGCCGTGACTTTTTAAGGACCAAATTCAAAAGCGGAACGAATGCTCCCTAATACTATTCAAATATATAAGTAAATTAAAAAGCAGAAAAGCAGGGTGCCGAAGCGCTCCCTGCTTAATCTTCAAGCCAGTGATGAGCCTTAGTCCTCATCCTTTTCGTCCTGCCGGCGTTGAGCAATTTCTTCTTGTATATGTTCATTTCGCCGACCAGGTTCTTGGTCTTCTGAATCAGATTCAGAAGCGTCTAGACCTTGGCGTTCTTCTAACTGTTCTTTAGATTCTTCCTGTTTCTTCTGACCCTCACGCTGCATCTTCTCTTTGACTTCATCATAAGTCTTAGGGCGGGCTTCTTCTTCGACTTCTGTTACAGTTTCAGCCGGCATTTCACCCGTTTCAAAGAGACTCTTGATGGTGCGGGCATCCAAGGTTTCAAGTTCCAAGAGTTTTTCAGCGATAATCGTCACTTGTTCACGGTGGTCGCTGAGAATTTGTTTAGCCTCAGTCAAGCAGTCTTCCATCAATTGGAGGAGCTCTTGGTCAATCTTGGCTGCCGTTTGAGCAGAGTAGGTCTTCTCGCCATAACTTTGTGCCCCACGCATGCTGTGGTTCCCTTCATAAGAGATAGGGCCCAAGCTTTGGCTCATCCCATATTCGGTGATCATACTGCGTCCTAGTGAGGTGGCTTGTTCAAAGTCGTTGGAAGCCCCAGAGGTTTGGGTATTGAAGAAGACTTCTTCAGCTGCCCGACCCCCGAGTAAACCAACAATCTGTTCGCGCAGATCCTTAGCATTGTACATGTTCTGGTCTTCGCGTGGCAGCATAATAGCATAACCCCCAGCCTTGCCCCGGGGAACGATGGTCACCTTATGGACAATTCGGGCTTCATTGAGGACCAGACCGCAGACGGTGTGGCCCGCTTCGTGGAAGGCCGTCACCCGTCTTTCTTTCTCGTTCACTTGACGGTCTGGCTTAGCTGGCCCAGCAATCACCCGGTCTTGGGCTTCATCCACATCCACCATATCAATGGCTGCCTTGTCCAAGCGGGCTGCTAAGAGTGCCGCTTCATTCAGGACATTCTCAAGTTCTGCCCCGGTAAAGCCTGGCGTTTGACGAGCTAAAACCTTAAGATCCACATCAGGCCCTAACTTCTTATTGCGGGCATGGACCTTGAGGATGGCTTCCCGGCCTTTGACGTCAGGGCGACCAACTAAGATTTGACGGTCAAAACGACCTGGACGCAGCAAGGCTGGGTCGAGGACATCGGAACGGTTGGTTGCCGCAATGACGATCACATTATCTTGCTCAGTAAAACCGTCTAATTCAACCAGCAATTGGTTGAGAGTTTGTTCCCGTTCATCGTGGCCGCCGCCCATACCAGAACCCCGCTTACGCCCGACCGCATCAATTTCATCGATGAAGATAATAGCCGGTGAATTCTTCTTGGCGGTATCGAAGAGGTCGCGGACCCGGCTGGCACCGACCCCAACAAACATCTCAACGAATTCAGACCCTGAAATCGAGTAGAAAGGTACCTGGGCTTCTCCGGCGACTGCCTTAGCCAGCAAGGTCTTCCCAGTTCCTGGAGGGCCTTCGAGGAGGACGCCTTTAGGAATCCGTGCCCCTAATTGGTGGTACTTGCGAGGGTCCTTGAGGAATTCAACCACTTCAACAAGTTCTTGCTTTTCCTCATCGGCTCCAGCTACATCGGCAAAGCGTACCTTAGACTGTTGGGATTGGTCCTTGGCGTTGGACTTGCCCATAGACATAGGGTTACCCCGGCCACCGCCTTGGGCACGCTGGGTCATAAAGTACATAAAGCCAATAAAGATAACTAATGGCAGGGCGCTGAAGAGGAGGTTAACCCAGACCCCGGAGCTATCTTCCTTGAGGGCCTTGAGCGAGGTATCGGTCTCTTCAGCTGTCTGGCTAATCTTAGCTAGGGTGTCATTGTTGGGGAGGACACGCGTGAAGAACTTCTTAGCCTGGCCTGTTTTAGCATTATTAAAAATAGGCAGGTTGTTTTCACTCTGGCTCTCTTGCTTGTCCCGCGAGGCCCGATAGTCCCCAGTTATCTGATAGGCTCCAGCTTGCGGTTGAATGGCGATATTTTGCAGATTTTCATCCGATAATTCCTGCATAAATTCCGTTTGCGTGATTTCTTCGGTTGATCCATCATCTCCACCACCTGCAATATAATTGACCAAGCCAATTAGGGCGAAGAAGATAATAATCCAAAGAAGACCACTTGTCAGAAAACTCTTATTTGGTCCTTTTCTCTGCATGTAGTTTCTCCTATCTGCTTAATTTTGATCTGATAGTTATGCTGATTAACTGTAAACCTCAGCCTTAAGGATACCTATATAGGGTAAGGCGCGGTACGTCTCATTATAGTCGAGGCCATAGCCGACTACGAATTCATCTGGAACATCACGGCCAGTATAGTCGCAAGTCATGTCCACCACCCGGCGCTCAGGCTTGTTCAGCAAGGCGCAGACCTTAACGGAGGCTGCCTTGCGGTGGGCCATCAGTTCACAGACCTTCTTGAGGGTGCGTCCTGTATCGATAATATCTTCGACAATTAAGATGTGACGTCCTTCAACGCTTTGGTCTAGGTCTTTGAGTATCTTAACCTGACCGGAGGATTCCGTCCCTGAGCCGTAGCTGGAAACAGACATAAAGTCCATCTCTAAAGGACAGTCCATACGGCGTACCAGGTCCGTCATAAATACGACAGAACCCTTGAGGATACCAATTACAAGGGGATTCTTGCCCCGGTAGTCCTCAGTTAGTTCTTGCCCTAAGCGATCAACTGTCTCGGCAATTTCTTCCTGAGACAGCAGCACTTCTTGGATATCATCATTAGGATGTGTCATAGCTTTAATAATCCTCCACACGCTTTCTATTCTAACAAAATAATTACAGAATCAGCAAATATTCTGAACTCCTTCATTCTATCATAACTTTAATAATTTAAAACCAATTGCCGCTTAATTATATAAAATTTAATGCTTATTTTTCAAGAAACAAATGGAAGGGGCTGTTCTCGTGCCGTTCCAGGTAGAGAAAGTTGCCATCTAAGAAGATGGCTAGGATATGTTGGTCGACTAAAGCGACCAGCCAGGCCCGGTCGCGGTCCGCTTGAGGAAGTTTTTGATCAATAAACCAGCGCCGAATTTTCTTATGCTGGCCTTGGCTCAAAAGCAGATAATCTCCAGCCTGACGGTGGCGCACTTGGAGCGAGTCAGGGCTAGCTGATCGAGGGAGGAAGCCGTAGCCGTAATTTTGTACTTTTAGACTGATTTGACTTCCATCTTCCAAAGTTAAAGACTGGCCGATCTTTAGCGGATAAGTCAGGCTGGGACTAGGACTGGGCTTTTCTTGGCCAGCAGGGTAGATGTAAGCTCGCCGGTAGACCTTAGCTAATTGGTAGCCAGCAGGTAAGCTCCACAGACCCTGAGCCTTGCCTTCTAATAAAAAGTCCAGCAACTTCTCTAGGCCCTGGCGCGGGAAAGTAGCCAAGGCTTCCACCCGACTTCCTTGAAAAGCGTACTGCAAGGCCAAAAGACGCTGGTTCCTAGGCAAGCGCTCAAGCTGGTCGATAGCTAACTGCCAGTGGTCCTCTGCCCCTGTCATGAGGCCCCTTGTCTTCGCTTCTAGGGCCTCTTCCATCAATTGCCAACCCGCTCCCAGGTCCTTAGCAAAAGTAGCTAGCTGGTCCTGGACATTAGGATTGAGCTCCTCTAAGGCGGGCAAATAGTCTAAGCGCAGGCGGTTTCTCAGAGCCGCTCGCTCTTGGTTAGACGCGTCTTCCGCATAAGGAATCCCCTCTTCCTGGGCGATGGCATAGAGATCTGCCTTAGGAACATCCAAGAAGGGGCGGAGGACTTGAGCCTTAGGATAGCTATATAGCACGCTGACTGGCCGCATTCCTGCTAGGGCTTGGAGCTGACTGCCTTGGATGAGCCGCATGAGTACCGTCTCCGCCTGGTCATTCATATGGTGGGCAGTCAGCAAATAGGACCAGCCCTTTTGCTCCAAAATTTGGCCAAAATTGGCATAGCGAAAGTGCCGGGCCGCCTCTTCATAAGAAGCTTGACCAAAATCTGGATGGGCCCAGATGCGAACATAGATTGGAATATCCCGGTCCTGGCAGTAGGTCACTAGCGCTTCCTGCTCAGCATCTGACTCAGGACGCAAGAGGTGGTTAATATGAGCCACCGCAAATTTCAATCCCCTTATTTCTCCTAAATACTCAACCACCCGCAGCAAAACCATGGAGTCCACCCCATAAGAAACAGCCAGCAATAAGGGCACGCCCTCTTCAAAGACTTCCGCCGCCTCCCGTCTAAAAAACGCTTCCACTTGCTCAACCAATTCTTTAAATAACATCACAACCTCCTGCTTTAACGACGAAAAAAGAGGCTTGAAATTACTTCCTAGGCCTCTTCTCCATCACTTGCTAGCTGCGACGACCCCCACGGCCACCGCGCTTGCCTTCTGTATTCTTCTTCAGTGATGCTAAGCGGTCATCACTGTCTTTCAAGAAATTACTCATCATGGTATCGAAATCCGAACTCCGCGAACTTTGTTGCCGCTTAAAATTAGGGGCGGGTTTGGACCGGCGTGGCTTGTTGTCACGCGCTGCCTTAGGAGCTTTTGCTGGGGCAGAATCTTCCGCCTTCCGCATTGACAAGGCAATCTTACCTGATTGATCAATATTGGTAACGAGGACTTTCACCTCATCCCCTACACTTAAAAAGTCATTAATATTTTTGACATATTCATTTGAAATTTCAGAAATATGTACTAATCCGCTCTTACCGTCTCCAAGGTCAACAAAGGCACCAAAATTTGTAATACCTGTGACCTTGCCAGTAAGTTTGCTTCCGATTTCAATTGCCATGAACTAATTTCTTTCTCCCTTCAGCTCTTACTTATTGTTTTTGATTTTGTGCATTCTCTTGTTCCTTAAGATAGGCTTTATTGAAGGCTTTAGCTCGCTTGGAATCATTATCTTCAGGCAGGCTAAAGATAATCTCATCGTCCTTGCTTAAGTAGAAGCGGCTGCGGGCTAGCTTAGCCACATAGTCTTCATTCTCAAGCAGAGTCTCCTGGTCCTTCAAGTAAGCCAAATTATTCTCCTCACTGAGCAAGGCAGCCTCCGCTGCCTTCTTTTCTTCCTTAACCGAAGCAGTCGCTTGCTGGGTGCGCCGGATCTGGAAGAGACTCGTCAAGCAAATCACTCCCATAATCACTAAGAGCCCCCGCACTAACCACTGGCGGGCAGACTGTTTAGAATGATGGGGACGTTTCTTTGAGGAGCTTTTTGCATAGAGGGGGGTTACTTTTTTATTTCGTTTCTTAGGCCGCACACTGACACCTACCTTCATCACCTAGGATTAAAAGCCGCCTAAATTCCCAGCTCTTATCTATCAGCATCTATTATAGCACAACTTCCATCTGATAGCTTATTAATACAGTATACCCATCTTAAGCCAGAAAGTATAGCGCCATTTTTATTATTTTTTAATAAAATTCGGGTAGGTCGCGCGACTTGAAGTCTTCTTCCAGAATCGTATACATGGAGGTCGCATCTGCTTTGCGGGTTGATTCTTTGAGGTCGTCGACACGGATTTTCAGCGTCTTATTACCAAACTCAATGGTAAGTTCATCCCCAATCTTGAGTTTGGTCCCCGACTTAGCTGGATTCCCATTCACTTGGATCCGCCCCTTGTCGGCAATGTCCTTAGCAACCGTCCGCCGTTTAATCACCCGGGAGACTTTGAGAAACTTGTCTAAACGCATAAGAGCACTCCTTTACTGTGTTTTTCTTACTTTTATCCATTTTAACAGAGCCCGACCTAGAGGCAAGCTTAAAAGCTCCTCTTCACTGAGAACAGCCACTTGGTGCATGTAGACCGCTGTTAGAAGAAGGCCCAGCCCCATACCCAGAAAGACAGCTAGGCTATCCAAGAAACGGCTAGCCCCGAAGACCGCTTCAAAGCTGGTCAGGGCGAAATAATTGATGCTAAGCATGAGCAAGCAGAGAGGCAGGGTCCTTAACAGCAAATCAGCAAGTCCTAGCTTGCACCGAATCTTGGCCTTTAAGAGGCTATAGAGCAAGGTCAGCATGGCAGCTAGGGCTAGTAAGCTCGCCCAGACGGCTCCTTGACTGCCCGCCCAACTTACTAGGAGGGAGTTGACCACCATCTTGAGCGTAATACCTAGGATAAAGCTAAAGGCAACATAGAGGCTCCTCCCCTGGGCCTGGTAGATATTGGCTAAACCCGTCACCAGGCTGGCAAAGATAATCATCAGGACATATTGGGCCAGAACCAGAGACCCTTCCCGATCGCTAAAGAGCAGGTGGTTAAGCTGGGGCATGATGCTCACCAAGCCCGCCGTCACTAAAAGACTAACGAAAGTGGTCAGGCGGAGGTAGAGACGGCTATTCTGGATAAAGGCAGATTCTTGCCGACGGATATAGGATCGGGTCAGGGCCGGTAAATAGGAACTGGAGAAAGCAACAGCAAGGACCATGCCCAGTTGAACGAGGGGCTGGCCTCGATCATAGACCCCCTTAGCCAACTTGGCGCTTAAATCTGACCAACCGCTCCCTATTAGGGCCTCATAGAGGGTGAATGAATCCACCAATTGGAAGAAGACCAAGAGCGAAGCGAAGCAGCACAAGAGCAGGCCTTCGCTGAGAAATTCCTTAATAAGATATGACCAGCGCAGATGGTAGGGCATCTTTTCCGCCTGCTGCTGGGGCTTGGGCCAAGTAATAAAACGCCGCAAGCTCCGGCTCTGAGCCAAGGCCCAAACTAGGACAAGGCTAGCAGCCAGGGCCGCAAGCCAAGCCCCCTGCATGGCCTGGGCTCCCATTTGGTAATAATTTCTTCCGCCAGCACTCAGGTTGACAAAATGGAAGGCGGCTAAGAGGATCACCCCTACCCGGACTACTTGTTCAATGATCTGGGAGAGAGCGACGGGCAGCATCACTTGGTAGGCTTGGAAACTTCCCCGCAAGATCATCAGCACCGGCATAAAGAGGAACATAAAACTAACCGAGCGGATGACCGGTGTCAAGAGGGAGTCCCCCATGGCCTGGGCCAAGATTCCAGCTCCAAAATAAGTCAGGATAAAACATAGGCCAGCAAAAACCAGCATCATCAGACTGTAACGTTGGACAAAGATACGCCGCTGACTCAGCTTGGCTTGGAAAGCAATCTGCCGGCCAATAAAATTAGGCAAACCGGACAGGCTAAAGGTCATGCCTATCCCATAGATGGGATAGACTTGCTGGTAAACATAGAAGCCCTCGTCGCCCACAATATTTTGGAAGGGTACCCGGTAGACCGCACTCAAAATCTTGGCAATGATACCGGCTAGGGTCAAGAGGAAGGCTCCTTTGGCAATATTTTTCCTTGGGTCTTTCATTTTAGCCTCCTAGCTCTCCTCATCGGACGGGCTATCGACCTGGTCAGCGAGCTGACTCACAAATTGGAGCAAGTAGTCGAGCCATTCTACTGGCTCTAACTTTCCAATCTGTAGGAAGAGGGTAAGTTGGCCTTCCTTATCTTCTTTCATTTGTAGGCGCATAGGAATCTTATCCAAGGCCTCAAATATCTTAGGTACAGCCGTCTGCTGGTCCAGACTGGCATGGAAGTGTAACTCTACCCCATTATTGCGAGTCTGGATATGGTTGATGCCAACTTTCTTGGCATTGGCCTTAAGCGCGCCCACATTCAAGAGGAGTTGGACTTCGAGTGGGGGTTCGCCAAAGCGGTCCATCAATTCTTCGTCCAGGTCCCACATGGCTTCCGTATCTTCTAATAGGTTGATCCGCTTATAAATTTCCAACTTCTGCTTCTCGTCAGCAATATAAGTCGAAGGAATATAGGCATTGATATTCATCTCGAGTTCGACCGGCTCTTCAGCTTGGCTTGGCGCTTGACCCCGCTTCTTAGCCACCGCTTCGCTGAGCATTTGCGAATAGAGGTCGAAACCGACCGAATTCACGAAGCCGTGCTGCTGCTTGCCTAAGAGATTACCGGCGCCCCGGATAGCCAAGTCTCGCATGGCAATCTTGAACCCGCTACCTAAGTCAGTGAAGTCACGCAAGGCTGCCAAGCGTTTCTCAGAGACTTCACTGAGCATCTTGTCCGGCTGGTACATGAAGTAGGCATAGGCTACCCGGTTGCTCCGCCCTACCCGGCCGCGCAATTGGTAGAGGGTTGAGAGCCCCATGCGGTCAGCCGATTCAACGAGGAGAGTATTGACATTAGGAATATCCACGCCTGTCTCAATAATCGTGGTCGTCACGAGGACATCGTAGTCCCCCTCGATAAAGGCCATCAAGACCTCTTCCAGCTGGTTCACCGACATCTGACCATGGGCAATCCCGACCCGGGCTTCTGGCACCAGACCCGAGATAGCCAAGGCCTTCTCTTCGATTTTTTGCACATTATTAAAGAGATAAAAAACTTGACCCGACCGGCCGAGCTCGCGCTCAATGGCTTCGCGGATGGCTTCTGGATTCTGCTCGAGAATATAAGTTTGAACTGGATAGCGGTTGGCTGGTGGCGTCTCAATCACACTCAGGTCGCGGGCGCCTAGAATCGATAAATGGAGGGTCCGTGGAATCGGTGTCGCCGTCAGGGTCAGCACATCTACATTGGCCTTGAGCTGCTTGAGTCGTTCCTTGGCCTTGACCCCGAAGCGCTGTTCCTCATCAACAACGAGGAGGCCCAGATCTAGGAAACTGACATCCTTGGACAAGAGCCGGTGGGTACCAACAACTAGGTTGACCCTGCCAGAAGCGAGGCCCTCAATGGTTTGATCCTGCTGGGCCTTAGTCCTAAAACGACTCAAGAGGGCAATTTCAAAGGGCCAGTCTTGGAAACGTTCCAGGAGCGTTTCATAATGCTGCTGAGCCAGCACGGTAGTAGGTACTAGGAAGGCAGCCTGTTTTCCTTCCATTAGCGCCTTGAAAATAGCCCGCATGGCAACTTCCGTCTTCCCAAAGCCGACATCTCCCACGAGTAAACGGTCCATAGCTTTGGACTTCTCCATATCCGTCTTAATCTCGTCAATGGATCGCAACTGGTCTTCCGTCTCACTGTAAGGAAAGGCAGCTTCAAAGTCTGCTTGTTCCGGGGTATCTGGGCCGAAAGCATAGCCTTCCTGGGCTTCCCGGTTGGCATAGATTTCGATCAGATCATCTGCAATATCCTCGATCTGCCCGCTCACCTTACGCTTGGTCTTGGCCCATTCACTGCCACCCATCTTATTGAGCTTAGGTGTCTTGCCTTCACTAGAGACATATTTTTGTACCAAGTCGATCTGCTCCACAGGCACATGGATAGCCGCCTGGTCAGCATAGACAATGGTCAGATAGTCCCGGTGCGAACCCGCCACTTCAATGGTCTCAATCCCTGTGAATTGCCCAATCCCATGATTGATATGAACGACATAATCGCCCACCTCTAATTGCTGGTAGTTCTTAAGGCGCTCCGCATTCGAGAGCTGCTTGTTAGCTTTAGGGCGTTTCTTCTTCTTGACCTGCTGGTAGATATCTGCCTCCGACACTAGGACCAAACGCTCGTTGACGAACTCAATTCCAGCAGTAAAATTAGCTAAAACTAAGTTCACGGCATCTTCTTGGAGCTGGCCTAAGTCCGAAGACACCACCGCCAGGCCTTCAGCTTGGAGGATTTCCTCTAATTTGCGCCGGCGGTCAGCGGTCGACAGGGCAATGACCACTTGACGCTTGGTCTTCTGCCAGGCCTGGATTTCCATCTTGAGGGCATCCATCTGCTCATAGAATTGAACGACCGGACGGGTTTGGAATTCATGGAGATAGTCAAACTTCATCTGTCCATAGCCCCTCTGGAAGATCCCCAAGTACAAGCACCGCCCCTTGTAGGCCTCTAAACTCTCCTTAAAAGAAGTATAATAAGTGATCTGCGGAGGGAGCTGGCCTTGCTCCGTTTTAGCTTGGAGGAAGGCTGCTGCATTCTCGTCAATACTAACAGCAGATTCTTGGAGGCGGGGATAGTCATCAATTATTAGAAGACTCTTGTCCCCTAAGTAACTGAGCAAGTTATCCTCACTCTCATAGAGGTATTGGCTAAAGTAAGCGGTCAGTTCCGAACTCTCCCCGGTCCGCCATAAGTTGACTTCTTCTGCCATATTTTCCTTGATTTCTTGGACTAGGTCAGCATCCGCCATGCCCTCAACTTCTTGTTTGACTGCTTCTTGGAGCCGGTCCGCTTGGGCCTTCATTTGTTCAGGTTGAAAGAGGAAGTCATCAGCTGGGATGATCTGGACTTGGTCTAGGTCCTCCAGACTTTTCTGATTGTCTGGATCAAAGCTTGAAATCCGTTCCAGTTCATCAAAGGCCAGAGAGAAGCGGACGGGTTGGTCCCGGTCAAGAGGAAAGCAATCCACAATATCTCCCCGTAAACTCATCTCACCCGGACTCGCGACAATCGGCCGACGCTTATAGCCCCGCGCTAGGAGGTCCTTGGCTAGTTGGGGGGCAGGCAAGTCGTCCCCCAAGCTTAATTCTAAATGCAGACTATCCCAGAGTTCAGCAGGCATCAGACGCTTCTTCAAAGCAAAAAGCGGGGCAAGAATGATTCCCCCTTCTTCACTTTCTCTTAAGAATTTCATCACGGCCAAGCGGTCAGCCAAGGCTTCTGGACTGGCTACAGCTAGGTCGGCTGCCACACTCTCTGCGCTATTAAAGAGATAGAGCCGGTCTTCGGGAATGAAATTGGCTAAATCATCCAAATAGCGTTCAGCTTCAAGTAAATTATTAGTCACAATTAAATATTTTTGACCCATCGCCTGCTTGTAGGCAAGTTGGGCGATATAGGCCTTGGATAAACCCTGTAAGCCTAGAAAGAGAACGCTCTGCCCTTCAGCCAGAGCTTGACGGGCATCCGTATCGAGCGCTTCAGTCATATATTGATCTAATTGCAAGAAAACACCTGCTCTCTAATGGTTATACTTGGTCATAGTTTCTTCAAAAGAATGGCCGGCTAGCCAATAATCAATGGCTGCTACCGCCTGGCGAGTGCTCTCGAGCATGGCGGTATGGTCTTCTTTGGGGAAGCTCCCTAAGACATGGTTCACCACACTCACGCCTGCTTGCGGCCGCCCCACGCCTAGTTTCAAACGTTGGACTTGGTCAGTCCCTAAGTGTTGGATAATACTCTTCATCCCATTATGGCCACCAGAACTGCCCTTGCGCCGCATACGCAAGCGACCCACATCCATATCCATATCATCATAGACCACTAGGAGGTCCTCTAATTCAATATCGAAATAATTCACAAAGCCAATTAAACTCTCGCCCGATAGGTTCATAAAAGTCTGTGGCTTGACAAAGAAAACCTTCTCCCCTTGGATACGGTATTCCACATATTTGCCCTTGAATTTCTCCTGGTCAAAGGTCAGATGGTGCTGGTAAGCCCATTCATCCAAAGTAATAAAACCAATATTGTGGCGGGATCGTTCATATTTAGGGCCTGGATTCCCCAAACCTGCTACTAATTTCATCGTCATACTCCTTTATTTAAGGGCGGAGCCCTTCTCTACTAAGCATCCTATACTGCTGCTCTGATTGCGAAGCGCAAGTAGCTTCTACTCATACTTATTGTACCTTAGACCCCCAGCGCAAACAAGTTCTCAGCTTGCAGTTAAGCTAGTACCAAGCCTATCTTTTAAGGCTTAAACTTTATCTATCATAATTGTAAAAACAATCACAATTATCTATCAAATACATTTTTTGTATTTACTTCATCCCCTTTTATTTCTTTCCTTTTTTGTTAAATCACATATGATAACGCTTGCTGTTTTTTTCTAACTTCGTTTATCATTTCACAATTTCTAGGAAAGCATTGAAATCCCCCTAGCTAATCACTATAATTGCTAGTATAAGCATATTGATAGAATAGAAATGAGAGGTCTTATTGATGGCAAAAGATAAAACACATAAAATTATTTTAATTGGTGATGGTGCAGTTGGCTCTAGCTTCGCTTTCTCCACTGTATTGCAAGGCATCGGCCACGAACTTGGAATCATTGATATTAATAAAAAACGTGTGATTGGTGACGTCGAAGACTTAAAAGACGCCCTAGTTTATTCTAGCCCTAAAAAGATTTTTGCTGCTGAATATAGCGATTGTAAAGATGCCGACATCGTGGTTCTCTGCGCAGGCATGGCTCAAAAAGAAGGTGAAACTCGTCTCGACCTTGTCAGCAAGAACTTGGTAATCTTCAAAGACATGGTTGATCAAGTTGTCGCTAGTGGTTTCGACGGGATCTTCCTGGTAGCCACCAACCCTGTGGACATCCTGACCTATGCCACATGGAAATTCTCTGGCTTCCCATCTTCCCGGGTTATCGGTTCAGGGACTGCCCTCGACAGCGCTCGTTTCCGCCAAGAAATTGGTGCTTTAACCAATGTGGACTCCCGTAGTGTCCACGCTCTCATCATGGGGGAACACGGCGACAGCGAATTTGCCGTATGGTCTCACGCTAATATTGGGGGACTCCCAATGGAAGACTGGGTTAAGGTTCACCCCGAAATCAATGAAGAACGCTTGACAGAAATCTATTACGATGTTCGTGATAAAGCTTACCACATTATCGAAAACAAGGGAGCAACATTCTACGGTATCGCCGCTTCCCTAGCCCGGATCGTGAAGGCTATCCTAAACAACGAAGGGGCAATTCTCCCTATCTCTGTTTACCTCGATGGTGAGTACAACCAAGAGGATATCTATATCGGTGCCCCTGCTGTCCTAACCAGTGAAGGTGTTCGTAGCGTCATCGAATTACCACTCAGCGACCACGAACAAAACTTAATGGACAAGTCTGCCGGTCAAATGAAAGAAGTCATTGATTCAGCCTTTGCTGAATTAGAAAACAAATAAGCTCTCTAAGTCCATAAAAATCGCCGTCCCAGCTAACGCTCATGCGCTAGCTGGGACGGCTTTTTGACTTCAAATATATTGCTTAGCGATCACTCCGATTTTAAAATGACCGGTTTTTATATCGAACTTTTGTCACACTGACCTTCTTAGAAGAGAGCTAGGCTCTTCAAAAGCCAGATCCAAAAGACCAAGGTAAACATGGCAAAGCAAGTGGTGAAAACGACAATCTGATTGGCCAAATCTTCATCGCCCCCTGCCATCACGGCTTGGGCATAGGACGAAACGGCGGTCGGTCCAGCGGTCGCAATCAAGACACTGATAATATTATCATCACGAAGGCCAAAGAGGACAGCCAAGCTCAGAGCAATAGCTGGATTCACCAACAGTTTATTGATCACCGTGAAGTAGAGCGACCAATCGGCATCTTTAATCTTATCAAATTTAAAGAGACCGCCCATCACGGTGAGGGCCAAAGGTGAGGTCATAGCACTCAGATTATCGAAAGCCACTTCCACAGACTGGGGCAAGCGCAAACCGAGGGCAGCTACCACAATCCCCGAAGCCGTAGCGATCACCATGGGATTGCTGATGATTTTGTGCATCAAGTCCTTGAAGGAGAAATCTTCATCCGTATAAATGGACAGGGCAATTACCGACAGGATATTATTCACCGGCACGATAATCGCTAGGGCGATACTGACCATGCCCAAGTTTTCTTTGCCGAGCAGGGCTGTCCCCAGGGGTAAGCCGAAAAGAATGGCGTTCGAACGAATAGATCCTTGGAGCATCACTCCCCGGCGGTCATTACGTTTCTGAAAAATGGGAATAATCAGGGCATAGACAATAAAAATTGCAATCGCATAGATAATCACAAAGGCCAAGGTCCGCGGATTAAAGTTCTTATCCAGATCCATGTGGTAGACATTGTTAAATAAGTTCAAGGGCAGGAAAAAGGCAAAGAGTGCCTTATTCATCTCGCTAAGGGACTTGCGGGACATCCAACCAATGCGGTGGATCAGCTGTCCGATCAAGATATAGAGCAGGACAGGCATTACCGCATTGAAGCCAATCATAAAATTCGTCATTCATCCATTCCTCACTTTCTGATAAAAGTATTCAAGCATAAATCCCTCCTGCCGTCAACCGTTCGAGCAAGAGACTGGCTCAGCCTTTTGACTCTCCTGGTCCGAAGCTCCAGATAAAGCTGAATGAGATGATCGCCTATACTAAAAAATTAAACACTAAAAAAGACTGGAAACTCGTTCCAGCCTTAATTCTTTTCTTCTAGTCGGCGTTATGTCCATTGTCCATGCCCTTGAATTCTTCAACAAATAAAGGACTTACCGAACGCTTGTCGTGGATACGGAGGATAGCTTCTGCAATCAGTTCAGAAACGGTTACTTGCTTGATCTTATCGATTCGTTTTTCTTCTGGCAGGTAAATGGAGTCTGTAACTACAACTTCTGAGATGTTGGACTTAGCCAGACGTTCAACTGCTGGACCTGAAAGAACAGGGTGGGTACAGCAAACCGCTACCGAAACAGCGCCTGCTTCGCCCAAGGCTTTAGCCGCTGCCGTAATTGTCCCTGCAGTATCGATCATATCGTCAATGATCAGAGCGTGCTTGCCTTCAACATTACCGACAATATTCATCACTTCTGCCACGTTGGCTTTAGGTCGACGTTTGTCAATAATAGCAATTGGCGCCTTCAAGAACTCTGCCAATTTACGTGCCCGGGTCACCCCACCATGGTCTGGTGAAACCACCACAACATCTTCTAAGCTATAGTCTGGGTTTTCAATGAAGTAGTTAGCCAGAAGAGGAGAACCAAGCAGGTGGTCCACTGGAATATCGAAGAAACCTTGGATTTGGGCAGCGTGCAAGTCAAGGGCTACCACTCGGTCAGCACCAGTCTTTTCAATCATATTAGAAACAAGCTTAGCTGTGATGGGTTCACGCGGTTTGGCTTTACGGTCTTGACGGGCATAGCCGAAGTAAGGAATGACAACTGTAATCGTCGCCGCACTCGCCCGGCGGCAGGCATCAATCATAATTAAGAGTTCCATGAGGTGGTCGTTAACAGGTTCTGATGTTGATTGAACAATATAAACATCATCCCCACGAATTGATTCATCGATACTGATATAGATTTCGCCGTCGCTAAAGTGGGTAACAGAACATTCCCCTAGTTCAGTATCCATAGCTTTAGCGATCTTTTCAGCTAATTCTGGGTTCGAATTGAGAGAAAACACCTTAAGATTATTCGGCTTATGTTGAGACATTTCCTGATATTCCTCCTACTATTGGTCATTTAAAATTTGCTACACACATATCTTAACATATTTTTTACAAACTAGTGATTCTTTTTGCCAATTGCCAGCTTATCCCAATAGTTTTCTTTATTAGACTGCCGAGCCCGGGCAATGGCTAAGCTCTTTTCCGGCACATCATCGGTAATGGTAGACCCTGCTGCTAGGAAGGTATTGGCAGCAACTTGGACGGGGGCTACGATATTCACATTGGAGCCAATAAAGCTATGGTCACCGACCACCGACCGGGCCTTGTTGACTCCATCATAGTTACAGAAAATAACGCCACAGCTAACATTAATATCAGCACCCAGGTCGGCATCACCAATATAGGTCAAGTGGCCAACCTTGGTCCCTTGGCCGATGGTCGCGTTCTTCACTTCAACATAGTTGCCAATGTGAACACGGCTAGCCAGCTTAGCCTTGGGGCGGAGGTGGGCATGAGGTCCGATATCTGAATTTGAGCCAACTTCAGCTTCTTCAATTTCTGAAGACCGGATCTTAACCCCATCACCGATCTGGCTATCGCGAATACAGGTCTGGCTACCGATCACACAATCGTGACCAATGCTCGTTTGCCCCTTCAATTGAACATTCGCTTCAATCAAGGTGTCGCTAGCTATCGATACCCCTGCTTCAATATAGACCGTGCTCGGATCAACGAAGCTGACCCCTTGGCGCATAAAGTGCTCATTTTGTCGTTTAAAGAAGAGACGGTTAGCTTCCGCCAAGGCCAGGCGGTCATTAACACCTAGCGCCTCTGACATATCGGAAATCTGGTAGGCAGCAATATGCTGGCCCCGGTCTTTGAGCAATTCGAGAACATCTGGCAAATAATACTCACCCTGGGCATTGTCATTGTTCACTTCATGGAGCATCTTGAAAAGCCATTGGTTGTCGAAAACATAGGTCCCTGTGTTAATTTCTTGGACTTGGCGTTCTTCCTCTGTGGCATCCTTCTCTTCAACACTGCGGTCTACCGACCCATCAGCTCGGCGGAGAATTCGTCCATAGCCATAAGGATTATCGGCATGGGCTGTGAGGATAGTTGCCTTAGCGCCTTCCGCTTCATGGTAGTCAACTAGCGCTTCAAAAGTCTCAGCGCGGATTAAAGGAGTGTCCCCGGCTACGACCAAGGTAAGGCCTTCTTTATCAGCTAATAGGGATTCTGCCTGCATGACCGCATGAGCCGTTCCCAATTGTTCTTCTTGTAAGCAGTAGAGGGACCGGTCACCGAGGCATTCCTTCACCTGGTCTGCCCCATGACCAACTACGGTAATCTTCTCATCAAAGCCTGCCTGGCTGATATTATCCACCACATGTTCTACCATGGACTTACCAGCGACCGGGTGCAAGACCTTGTAGAGCTTGGACTTCATCCGTGTTCCCTTACCTGCTGCTAGGATAATTGCAAATTTCTTTCCCATAGTTCCCTCCAGTTTACTTCTTCTGGCGACGTGCGCCCTTATTCTTCTGTTGGCGCTTGCGCTTTTTATTTTTGTTTTTTGATTTCTGTGTTTGCGATTGGCCCCGCTTAGATTTGCTTGTCCCTTGGTCGCGGTGGACAGGGACTTCTTTGCTGACTTGCCCCTGGCTGAGAAAGACTTCTTCCAGCTTGGCTTGGTCGGGGACCTGCTTCTTAAGCTCGCGTAAGCTGCGATCAGTCACAAAGCTTAGAACACTCCCCTCAGCTCCCATCCGGCCAGTCCGTCCGCTGCGATGGGTATAAGTGGCCCGGTCTTCTGCCTGGTCATACTGAATCACATAGGGCAAATCTGGAATATCCATTCCCCGTGCCGCCACATCCGTGGTTAAGAGATAGACATAGCGCCCCTGACGGAAGCCTTGCAGGGCATTTTGCCGGTCCTGGCTGGTTATCTCACTATGGAGAACAGCCACCGGCACCTGGCGATAGGTCAACTTCTCCTTGAGCCGGTCAAGTTCGGCAATACTTCGGACAAAAACCAAGGCCTGCATCCCCTCCACCTGGGCCAAGCGTCGCAGGGCATCATCCCGCTTACGGCTGGATACTTGCAAGTAGAGGTGTTGACGCTTAGCCGTCAACGCTTGGGAGGCCTGGCTGCAATCGAGGAAGAAAACCTCTTCGCGCAATCCTTCGAACTGGGCCCAAGCTTCCGCATTAGCCGTTGCTGAAAAGGCAGCCAGACTTACCGATTGTTGGAGCCGGTCGATGAAGGCTTGGGTCGTTGCTGCTTGCTCCTGGCTAAAGAGGCGGTCGCACTCATCCAAGACCAGGCGCTTCACTTGGTGGAGCTTGAGCTTGCGGCTCTGAGCCAGTTCATTTAAGCGGCCAACGGTCCCAATCACCAGCTCTGGTTTTCCTTTTAATTTTTCAATTTGACGTTTAATATTTGCCCCGCCAACTAAGGACTGGACTTTGATTCCCTTCGCCTTGGCCCAATGCCTAGCCACGTCCGCAATCTGGGCGGCAAGGTCCTGGGAAGGGGCAAGAATCACAGCTTGCACTTGCCCATTGGTCTCAAGTTTCTCTAATAGTGGTAAGAGATAGGCCAGGGTTTTACCCGTCCCAGTAGGAGATACCATATAAAAATTTTCTCCCGCAAGCATGGGCTCCCAGGCTGCCTTTTGCACCTCGGTAGGCGCTTGGAAGCCGGCTGCTTCCACTAAGTCACGGACTTCTTCTGATAAATTATTCCACACAAGTCTTGCTCCTCGCTAATTGTCTTCTTCAAGGTCTGGCAGGGGCCGAATCGGACTAGCAGGATGGCTGGGATCGACTGCTAAGGGCAGGTCCTCAGCCCCTACTTTCTCTTCCGGTAAAGGCTCTAACAGATAGTCTCCACCCTGGTTCTGGATGAGGACATGGTCAGGCTGGCTGTAGTGTTGGCTAGGCCGGTCATCATAAACCGTAATCCCTTCGTTTAAGTTTTCCTGTCTATCTGGGCCAGGCTGGCTATGTTCTGACTGGTCCGCCTTCTCCCCTAGATCTCGGGCCCAATCCTTGAGCTGATCCTCGCGTGAGGCCGTCAATTGGACACGGACCAATTCAGGCCGATTGTTCACCCGGACGCCCAGACTGGCTCGACCGATCCCCCGCGAAATCAAGAGAGACTTGTAAGGGTTACCGGGCAGGCGGAAGATACCCTCCGTATACTTAGGCAGGTAGCCCTGGCTTGGTGCATAGAGACCGCCCAGCGGTCCTAAATGGATGCTGCCCCCAGTAGCCAAGCCTGAGAGGACCAGGTCTGGTGACTTACTGAGATCTTCATGGTAGCGCAGAAAAGCTTCCGGATGGCTGGCCAACAAAATCTTAACCTGCTGGGTCTGCTTAGGCGTCAAGTCCACATGGCGTAAGGCGTCTCCTTTGAGGAAAGAGCGGTTGCCCTTCTCCATAAGGCCCATGATGGTAATAGCCTGGCCTTTATAGGTCAAGTCGACGGCTTGGTCGTGCAAGAATTGGACGCCATATTCGCGGAAGAGCCGCTCCATTTGGGGTGCCTGGGGATGTTTTAATTCGTTAGGACCATAAACCGCAAAGGTCGGTGCAAGGGTTGTCAGTTCACGGGCAAAGGCTGCGAGCTCAGTCAAGCTAAGCGTTCCTTCTTGGTTGAGGATATTCCCCGTCAGCGCAATCATATCCACCTGGCTAGCCTTGGTCTGCTTCAAGAGATCTTTTAGGTCTACCCGGTGCTTAGGGAAGTTCAAATCAGATAGGACGGCAATGGTAAAACCATCCAAGGCCCCCGCATAACGCGGACTCTCTAAGAGATAGTCTTGGCGTTTTAAGCGGTAATTTTGGACATAGCCGTAGAGGGCGAGGGCCGCTAAACAGCCTCCCCGCCAAAGCAATTTTTTGAAATGGGATTGAGTCATATGAAGGCCTCCTCATTCTGTTGCCCCTTGACAGTTCACTCGGGGCTCTTCAAGTCATTTACTCCTATTTTATCATAATGTAGCAAGCTTTGAGAAATTTTGACTGAGTCCAAAGAAAATTTAAAGGATAAGGACTTAAGGGTCAATTCCTTATCGCTTTCCAGACCAACGTGTTATAATAAAGAATTGAATTCAACAAGCTAGAAAGGAGCCTTTTTATGGCGAGCGAATTAATTGAAAATAAATTAAAATTACTGCCTAACGATCCCGGCTGCTATATTATGCGGGACCGCAACAACCATATTATCTATATTGGCAAGGCAAAAAATCTTAAAAACCGGGTTCGCTCCTATTTCAAGAGCTCTCACACCAGAAAGACGGCTCAATTAGTCAGTGAAATCCATGATTTTGAAATTATCATCACGACCACCGATAAGGAAAGCCTGCTCTTAGAGATTAACCTAATCCAAAAATACCAGCCCCACTATAATATTAAGCTCAAGCAGGGCACCATGTACCCCTATCTCAAGATCACTAATGAAAAAGACCCCCAATTAATCATCAGTTCCGTAGTTGAAAATGACGGCGGCCACTACTTCGGCCCCTATCCCAATGTCAATGCCGCCAATGCCACCCGCGACCTCCTGCAGAAGACCTATCCTTTGCGACGCTGCGGTAAAAACGAAAAGCGGGCCTGCTTCTACTACCACCTGGGCCAGTGCATCGGCTGCTGTGACCACCCTGTCAGTAAAGAAACTTATGATAAGCAGATCAGAAACATTACCCGCTTCCTAAATGGCAATGTCAAAAAGATTAAAAATGATCTGAAAAAGAAAATGGCCCAGGCAGCGGAAAACATGCACTACGAGCGAGCCGCCGACTACCGAGACCAAATCCACTACATCGAGCAGACCGTTGAACCCCAGAATGTCATGAGCAAGCAATACAACAACCGAGACGTTTTCGCCTTCTACATGGATAAGGGCTGGATCAGCATCCAAACCTTCATGCTCCGCCAGTTCTCCATTATCAAGCGGGACTCGGCCCTCTTCCCCTGCTACACAGAACCCGAAGAGGAACTGACTTCTTATATCGTCCAGTTCTACCAAGATAAGAACCACACCCTGCCCAAAGAAATCCTGGTGCCCAAGGGTCTGGACAACCGCTTATTAGAAGAAACCCTAGACATTTCCGTGGCCACCCCCCAGCGCGGAGACAAGCGCAAGATGCTCGACTTGGCCAAGTCCAATGCCGAACTCGCCCACCAACAAAAATTCCGCCTCCTAGCCATGAACGAACAAAAAACAACAGGGGCCGTCGAAGAACTCAGCCAGGCCCTCAAGCTGCCCTACTTGCGGGTCATTGAAAGCTTCGACCACTCCAACCACCAGGGGGCAGATAATGTGTCGGGGATGGTCTGCTATGAAGATGGCAAGCCCAACAAGAAGAAGTACCGGAAGTACCGGATCAAAAGCTTCGAAGGTGCTGACGAATATGCTTCCAGCCAAGAGGTCATCCGCCGCCGCTATTCGCGCTTGCTCAAGGAAGGCCAACCCCTGCCCAATATTATTCTCATGGATGGGGGCATTATTGAAGTCAATGCTGCCCGCGATGTCCTGGATAATGAACTCGGCTTAGAGGACCTCCCCGTGGCCGGCATGGTTAAGGACGACAAGCACCGGACGGCCCACCTGATCTATGGCCAGCCCCCTGAAATTGTGGACCTGGATCCTAAGTCCCAAGCCTTCCACCTGATCCAACGCATCCAAACCGAGGTCGACCGCTATGCCAAAAGCTTCCACCGCAATGTCCACAGTAAGAACTCCTTCACCTCCCGCCTGGATGCCATCAAAGGCGTCGGCCCCAAGACACGGACCAAGGTCATGCGCCACTTCAAGACCCTGAAGAATATCCGCGCCGCCAGCCCAGAAGACATCCAGGAACTCTCCATCCCCGCCCAAGTCGCCCTAGAAATCCACAAAGCCGCCTGGGAAGGCCTGCCGGATAATCCTTATCAAAGCGAAACACAAGTTAAAAAATCCGAATAAAAACAAAAAAAGCCTCCGCCCACTGCATCTCTTAAGATTGGCAGTTGGGCGGAGGCTTTTTTTTGAATGAGCTACTGTCTTATTTATGAAATGCCTGAAATTCTTTCTTGGTTAAAGGCTTTATTTTCAATTTCATCGACCAGGTCAAGGGCATAGTCAGCAAGTATAGGTCACTTGTAATTAAAAAATGGTTGTTATAACAGTTTATTTGTGAGCAGGAGTGGAGCTTTGAAGTTGGTCCTTAGCCATGAATAAGCAAGCGATGTGAATTACGTATAGTAGGCGTCAGCCGTACTAGACGTTTGAAGCTCGCTAGGTGAGAGACCTTGGCTCGAACCGATGCTGCTTTAGCCGTTGGAGCGCTAGCGACTTACGGATAAAGTACAAAACGACGAAAGCCGTTCTTGACCCTCTAAAATTCAAGGACCAAATTCAAAAGCGGAACGGATGCTCACCAATACAATGTCATAAAGAAAACTATGCTTTTAACTTAAGACTGATTAATCCTTAAAGCCGCTTGCCTAGTCCTTGGACGATTTATCATCCGACTGGTCCACATAGAGGGTCGGATTATCACGCAATTGGGTCTTCTCGTCGTAGGTCAAGTCATCTTCAGGATCAAAGATAGCCTGGGGCTCTTCATCCTTCCCGCGAATATCATCGGAGAAAGATTGGTCCATGTGGTCAAAGAGTTCAGGATCATGTTGGGGATCCACCACTTGGGTCGTCTCAGGCAGGTCATCTTCTACTGTGCCAGGATCTGCATCTAGGCTTGGCTCTGCTTCGGTAAAGACTGCTGCAGCCCCCGCACGTTCACTTGGACTCAGGTCTTCTTCGCTCGCTTCGTCCACCTTCAGCTCATCTGGGACAGCGAAGGCCATGGTTTCTTCAGGCACTTGGGGACGGTCCTCTTGTTGGTAAATCTCCGTCTCGCTGCCTTGCCCCCAAGTTGTGAGATTTAATTCAGGGAAAGCTTCATTCAACTCCAAGCGGTATTGCTTAATATAGTTCCGGTAGAATACAGCCGTTGCGGTGAAGGCACGGAGGCCAAAGACCACATAAACAACCACCAAAATAAAGGTAATCACCCCTGCCAGGAGACCAAAGAGCCCCGCATCGAGATTGAAGAGCAAGCTCGTTGCCATCAGCACGAGGCCAAAGAGGAAGGCCAAGAGATAGGGAACCACCATATAGAAGAAGTGGATACGGAAAAGTTTGAACTTATTCCCCCGCATCATCTGCCGGCTAATCCCCAAGAGTGCTGAGGCTGAAGCCGTTTCACTATCGTAGGGCAGGAAGGGGCTAAAGGCAAAGCCATAGATAAAGACCAAATAAATCAAAGTCAGAACCAGCCATAGAGCGAAGCTAATCCCTGCTAAGATCAAGAGGCGCGTGTCCCCTGCCAGAAGTCCCTGGGTCAATTCTTGACCTGCTGCCAGATCGGGCATTTGGGCAGTCAGGCTCCAAGCTTGATTAGGCAAGAAATTATAGCTGGTCAAGCCAAAGAGAACACCTGACACCAAGCTCAGCAAGAGACTAACCAAAGCTAAAAGTAGCTCAAAGAAAATATAGGCAAGAACATTCCGTCCTGGCCGCCGTCTAAAAGGACGGAAGATCGTCTTGATCTGGTAGCGGCCGGTATCCACCATCTCCAAGAAAGACCAAGGAAAGCCGAATACCATCATTTGAATAATGACATATAAATAAATTAAAACAAAAACAAGGCCCACAAGTCCTAGGAGCCATCCAGCCGCTTCTTGCTGGCTCAGATAAATCAGGCCTGTTGTCCCGAGAATCCCCATGGCACTGAGAATAATCACAGCTAAGACAAAGGCTAGGATAATTCGCCAGCTGTTACCTCTCTGGGCGTAGCCAGCCTGCTCGCGAATATCACGGTTCGCGACACTCAATTTGTATTTCATCATCTTCTCCTCCATTCACTAGGCATCTTCTTTCCTATTATACCGCATCTCGCGCCCTCTTGTAAAAAGTTAAAGGGCCGCTTCTTCACGCGCCAGCTGCAAAACTAGGGCCGCGGCCGTATCCCGCTCCCAAGCAAAGCGACCATTCTGCAAATGATAATCAATATTCTGCCGGCTGGTTTGGGCGATTCGAGCGATAGAAGCTGCATAACCTTTCTTAAAGAAGCCTGTCACATAATAGTGTGACCGGCCCAGTTCTTCATGGATATCACGGTAGCGAACAGCTTTAGGAGCGGAGAGGTCAAGTGTCTGGTAAGCCGCTAATTTCTCATCTTGAGCGAGATACTGGTTTTTGGCTTGCCAGATGCGCTGGATGCCCCGCACCAAATGCTCTTCTTCCTGCATATCTTCTGCCAGGTAGAGGGGATAGTGGAGTTCATAAAGTAAGGTCAACAAGGCTTGAATTTCCGACTGCTTGGCCTTGAGGTCTGCCCAGTGGAGAAGCTGGGTATTGACAATGGCGTCTTCCAAGAAATCCGCATTATAGAGGACCGTCGACGAAGCAAAAAGCTGGCTCTGTTCCAAAACCGTTTGGGCGTAGGATCGTGCGCGCTCCTGGTCCAAGGACAGGTCTTCTGTCACACTCGCCAGGCCGATCCCCCCATCCACACGCAGGGGAAAAAGCAGCTGGTTAAAAATCCGGTAGGCCAAAAAAGCAGCGGCAGAGTGTTTGAATACTAGGTCTCCCGACTGTGGGCTCGCAAGCAGGCCTGGTTTAAACCATTCGCGGACAAAAGCCTGGGCCGTGAGCCAGAGCGGGTCATTTATAGACAAATCCCCGCAAGCTAATTGTAAGACACTAATGCTTGGCATCATCGTTCTCCTCCCAAGTTAAGTCCAAGGCCCAGTCTCTTGCAGCTTCAAGCAATACCCGCCGCCACCGCTTAGCCCAGCGCCCTTCCCGTGCTTGGAGGTCAGCATAATGGCTGACAACAATTTCTTGGCCTGGAGGCAGCTGGCTCAGGACATCATACAAGGCATCGAGATTATAGGAGGCTTGGGTCGGTCTCCCGGCCAAGATCTGCTCGTAAAGATAGGCATAAGCCTCAGCTGATTTCGCTAAGTGTCGGCAGTCAATCTGGATTAGATCATGTCCCTGGTCTCGCATCCTAATTCGCCTCCTTTAATGCTTTAAAGCTATCATAGTGGTCCTTGGTGTAGTATATCTTATCCCCATCTTCGGAATAAACCAGGCGCTCTGGCCCCCGCGGCCCACCCTGGTAATTGACATCGGCTTCCCGGTAATCCTCATCTTCCGGCAGCTGTCCCTCGTAATTACCAAAACGATCGCCTCCAATCGATTTGTGGTCGGTGACTTCCCAAAGATTGCCCTCTTCGGGAATCCAGCCGGCCGCCTTGGCTTCAGCCTTGCTGATATAATTCTTAGGCAGGTCACCAAATTGATCGATATAGGCTGCCACCTCTTCCGGACTTGAGTAAGTCTCGCCTTCAACGACGGCTGGAGAAGACTGAGAAGTAGCGCTTGATTGGCTAGTAGCCGGCTCATCCGTCCCCGTCTCTAGACCTCCTTACCCCAAGTCTTGGCCCGTCCACAGCGCTAGACCTAGGACGATCAAGGCGAGCAAGCTTTGCAGTAATTTATTATTCTTTAATCCCTTCATTCTTATCCTCCATCCTTTTACCCTTATTATAACTGATTTTAGGAAGGGGGTCATGGTTAGCCCTTATTTTATACCAGCTGAAACTAGCCATCGCTCATTTTTCTGCTATAATAAGACTAGTTGAAACGCTTTATTTTTGAAAGGAGTTTTCTCATATGAAAAAAGTCATTGAAACTAAGCAAGCCCCAGCTGCTATCGGTCCTTATTCCCAAGCTGTAGAGATTAACAACAGTCTCTTTGTCTCCGGGCAAATTCCTGTCGACCCAAGCACTGGTGAAATTGCTGAAGATATTGAAAGCCAAGCCAAACAATCCATGACCAACTTGAAGGCTATCATTGAAGAAGCCGGCTACCAAGTGAGCGATATCGTTCGCTGCACCATCTTCTTAACGGATTTGGCTAATTTCCAAGCAGTCAATGAGATCTATGGCTCCTTCCTAGAAGAACCTTTCCCATCAAGAAGCTGTGTCCAAGTCGCCGCCCTACCAAAAGGCGTTCAAATCGAAGTCGACGCCATCGCAGTTAAATAATCAGGGTGTGAGCAAAGGCGGTCAGAAAGGGATGACTGGAGCCAAAAGGGATAAGAGCGGCTCCAGCCAGTCGTTCCCTTTTGCTGAAGTCACTCCCTTTCTACCTTTGCGAACCCGACTAAAGGGTGAGAGACTTGGCGTTTAGACTTGTGAAATCACTCCAAGCCTGCCAAGTCGAACCCAACTAAGAAGGGTGTGAGCAAGGGCGGTTAGACTTGAATGATTGGAGGCTCATCGAAAAAGGCTGACGCCAGTCAGACCTTTCGATGAGCTGAAATCACTTCAAGTCTGCTCTTGAGAACCCGACTAAATCAGGGTGTGAGGGCGCGCGGGTAGAAGTGGACCTCTGGAGCAAAGCGACAGAGAAGACTAAAAGTCTTCGGCGGCGCTTTGTGAAGAGGAGCCGCTTCTGCGCGACCGAACCCGACTATAGGGTGAGAGACTTGGCGGTTAGACTTGGATGATTGGAGCAAGTCAGAATAAGAGCGAAGCATTCGCTCGTTTCTGACTTGTGAAATCACTCCAAGCCTGCCAAGTCGAACCCGACTGAGGGTGCGAGCAGTTGCGCCCTGACTTGAATGACTGGAGGCCAAACGGAAAAGAGCGGCTTTAGCCGGTCGTTCCGATTGGCTGAAATCACTTCAAGTCTGCAACTGAGAACCCGACTAAAGACGTGAAGGAACAAAGAGAAAAGGCGGAAGCA
Organism: Aerococcus sp. UMB1112A; assembly: GCF_030230715.1. Classification (NCBI taxonomy): domain Bacteria; kingdom Bacillati; phylum Bacillota; class Bacilli; order Lactobacillales; family Aerococcaceae; genus Aerococcus; species Aerococcus sp. UMB1112A. The sequence goes on from NZ_JASPDS010000011.1 coordinate 63,966, forward strand.
ATATTTGCCTCCCGCCTTTTTTATTATCGACTTAATTCAACTTTACTTGCCGAAGTGTTCTTGCAGGTAACGGTAAGAGTAACCTGGGTCTGAACCTAACTCTTCAGCTGCTGCGACTGATTCAAGGATTTGTTCATCAGTGTAAGCATCTAAGGCATGCGCATCTAATCCCATCACATCAATGATAATTTGACGTGCTTGAGCTGGATCTGTTACCGTCACAGGGGTCTTCGATGCTGGTTCCTTGGTTGTTGTTTCAGCTTGGCTAGCTTGAGGGGCTTCTGCTTGATCAGCAAGAGCTTGTTTACTTGATACTGATTTAGCTTGAGCCTTGTCAGTTTCATCTTGGGGTGAATTATCTTCGACAATACGTGCTGATTTCTTTGTACGGCTTGTTTGCGTCGCTTCTTTATCTCCCCCTTGGTCTTCGGAAACCACTTTCGCTTCCTTTTGACCTTCTGGAGCAGATTTACTGTCAGCTTCAGCTGACTTACCATTGTCTTCTTTGGCTGGTTGGAATAAGCCGACACTGGCTTCTTTGGCCTCAGCTGGCAAGTAATTCCATGTGAGACTCCCCACACCTAATGTTGCCACAACGGCTAAGGCTGCATATACTTTCTTTTTCATTTTATTTCTCCCACCCTTCATTGCTAGTCTTATTATAGTCACAATAGCGACTGATAACAAGTTTTAGTCAGTATTTCAGAGTAATTTTAAGATAATTTAATTTTTAAGAGTCTAAATACCCTTCAATGGTCTCTTGACTATCCGAGGAATCTGCACGGAAATTATGGATCTGACCCTGCCCCAGTTTGACCAGGCTAGGAACCGTATAAACTTCCCCACGTTCGCGCAAGGTCCTGAGGGCTGGATCTAGGCCATTAGAAGAGTCCACATAATAAACAGCCTGTCCCGTCCTTTCCATAGCAGCCGTCAACTTTGGCACAAAACGCCGGCAAAAACCGCAAGTTGGCCGCCCTAAGAAAACATAATAGCTTTGTTCACTATGGATGGCATCGAGGGCTTGTCCCGCCTGCCACTCTTCCGCTCGATCTATAAAATCCTGAAATGTATTGTCTGTCATCGAATCACCCTTTCAAGGCTATCTTAGCGAAAGCTGAAGCTTAAAGCAAATAGATTGTTTTAGGAGAATTTAAGGGTTAGAAAAGGAAAGTATAGTATAATGATATTATGAATTTCCATCGATACAAGGAGGATTTTATGGAAACTATTTCACTTATTGTTCCTTGTTTTAACGAAGAAGAAGCAATTAATCTTTTTTATCAAGCGGTTGAAAACATCCGTCCCCAATTTCCAAGCCATATTGAATTAGAATATGTCTTTGTTGATGACGGTTCTTCCGACCATACCCGGGATATCCTCGCTGACCTAGCCCGCCAGGATCAACGGGTCCACTACCTATCTTTTTCACGCAACTTTGGCAAGGAAGCGGGTATCTACGCGGGCCTCCAACACGCCAAGGGAGACTATGTCGCTATTATGGATGTTGACCTCCAAGATCCGCCCGAGCTCCTCCCTGAAATGTACACTATTATCCAAGACCAAGCTTATGATTGTGTGGGAACGCGCCGGGTAAGCCGCGAGGGGGAGCCCCCTATCCGTTCTTTCTTTGCCAACCTTTACTACCGGCTTATGCAACATATCTCCAAGACTGAAATTGTCAGTGGAGCTAGAGACTTTCGTTTGATGACCCGGCAGATGGTTAATGCTATCCTTGAAATGACCGAATATAATCGCTTTTCCAAAGGGATTTTTGCCTGGGTGGGCTTTAAGACTAAGTACCTAGAATATGAAAATATCGAACGCAGTGCGGGTCAAACGAGTTGGAGTTTCTGGAGCCTGTTTACCTATTCCATTGATGGGATTGTTGCCTTCTCCGAAGTACCGCTCGATATAATCTCCATCCTAGGCTTTTTCTCCTTTCTAGCTGCCATCCTGCTGGCGATCTTCTTTGCGGGACGAACCCTGATCTTTGGTAATCCCACATCCGGCTGGACCTCTTTAAGCGTGATTATCCTAGCTATGGGTGGTCTCCAATTGCTCTGCCTGGGCGTGGTCGGCAAGTATGTAGGTAAGACCTTCCTAGAAGTCAAACACCGTCCCCAATACATCATTAAGGAAACGGACCAAGACCTGGCCCCTGTCCCCAATGAAGGCTAAGATGACAAGCTGCCGCTTAGCCTTTGTGTCTGACCTCCATATCGACCATAGCCCGACTTGGTCAAGCCGAGACTATCTAGAGGCTTGCCAAGCATTAATTAGCCAGGAAGACATCGATTACTTCATCATTGGAGGCGACATTAGCAATAACTGGCATACAAGCCTCGCCTTTGTTGAGGAACTCGACAGCTCCTCGCCAGCAGCTATTTACTTTATCCCCGGCAACCATGATTACTGGCAGCGTCCAGCTCCCAGGACAGACACTTGGGCAATCCATCAAATATTTCGCCAACACCCCCAGTGCCTCATGGGTAAAGCCCTGCAGCCCTTAGCCAATTGGCAGATCGTTGGCCATCCTGCCTGGTACAACCACGCTGTCCATGATGAGCGTTTTAGCCCTGAACAAATCGAAAGAGGGCGCTTCAAGTTAGCGACCTGGCAGGATAAGAAATTTATCGACTGGGACATGACCGACCGCGAAGTATCCCAAGCCTTTAGCCAAGAAATCTGGACTGACTTCCAGCAGGCACCAAGCCCTAACTACATCTTTGTCAGTCATATCCTAACCATCCCTGAATTCACAGTGCCTATGCCCCATCCAGCCTTTGACTTCTTCAACGCCTTTCTAGCAACGGATGATCTCAACAGCCTCTACCAGAACTTTCCTATCCGCTACAGTATCATGGGCCATGTCCATATCCGCTACCAATTTTACAAAAATGGCACGCATTTTATTGCGAATTCGCTAGGTTATCCCAAAGAATGGCGAACAGACCAGCTCGACCAAGAACTCCGATCAGCCTGTTTTATCCTTGATCTGAACGAAAGATAAAAATTCCTCCTCTCGACTTTTTAAGTAAGCCGGGAGGAGGAATTTTTATGTATTTATGTTACCAATACGCTTTCGCCTAGACCTCAACCTTTTCTGCTTCTTTTATTTCAGGCTTAGATTCGTTCACTTCATCATTTTTAGACAGTAAAGACATTGCTAGAGTCGTTAATACAGATACAATCACTGCATCATCGGCAAAACCAATCGGTCCAAAGATGTCTGGTAACAGATCTGTTGGAAGGACCGCATAAGCGATAGCGATGCCCATAATAACTTTGATGTGGGTAGGGGTTTCTTTTTTAAAGAGGGCACGTACGAACTGTGCCAGGGTAGTTTTGGAATTAGTTAATGCATTCTTTTTCATTCCATCATCCTCCTATACACCCTTATTATAGGAGGAGTCCTCGCCCAAAACATCCTACCTTAGACGGATTCTGCATTTTTCAATCTGGAATACAAAAAAGCGACCCTAAAGGATCGCTTTTTCATTTGCACGGCAGCGTCCTAGTCTCACAGGGGGCAACCCCCAACTACATTCGGCGCTAAGAAGCTTAACTGCTGTGTTCGGCAT